>NZ_JBDYKL010000002.1:0-241799 GCF_040012415.1 Sanguibacter sp. 25GB23B1 | reverse complement strand
CCCCCCCCCCCCCCCCCCCCCCCCCCCCCCCCCCCCCCCCCCCCCCCCCCCCCGCTCCGGTCTCAGTAGCGGTAGTGCTCCGCCTTGTAGGGTCCGGCGGCGTCGATGCCGAGGTAGTCCGCCTGGCTCTTGCTCAGCTCGGTGAGACGGACGCCGAGGGCGTCGAGGTGCAGGCGTGCGACCTTCTCGTCGAGGATCTTCGGCAGGCGGTGCACGGCCGTGGGGTACGCCTCGTCCGTCCCGTCCTTGGTGAAGAGCTCGATCTGACCGATGACCTGGTTGGAGAACGAGTTGCTCATGACGAAGGACGGGTGGCCCGTCGCGTTGCCGAGGTTGAGCAGGCGTCCCTCCGACAGCACGATGATCGACGTGCCCGACTCGAAGGTCCACTCGTGCACCTGAGGCTTGATCTCCGTGCGCGTGACGCCGGGGAGGCCCGCGAGGCCCGCCATGTCGATCTCGTTGTCGAAGTGGCCGATGTTGCCGACGATCGCCTTGTTCTTCATCGCGGACAGGTGCTCGGCCGTGATGACGTCCTTGTTGCCCGTCGTCGTGATGAAGAAGTCGGCCTGGTCGAGGACGTCCTCGATGCGGGCGACCTGGTAGCCGTCCATCGCTGCCTGGAGCGCGCAGATGGGGTCGATCTCGGAGACGATGACGCGCGCGCCCTGTCCGCGGAACGCCTCTGCCGCGCCCTTGCCGACGTCGCCGTAGCCGGCGACGAAGGCGACCTTCCCGCCCATGAGGACGTCCGTGGCACGGTTGATGCCGTCGGGGAGGGAGTGGCGGATGCCGTACTTGTTGTCGAACTTGCTCTTGGTCACCGAGTCGTTGACGTTGATCGCGGGGAAGAGCAGCTGACCGGCCTCGGCGAGCTGGTAGAGACGGTGCACACCGGTCGTCGTCTCCTCCGTGACACCGAGGATGTTCTCCGCGATGGCGGACCAGCGCAGCGGGTCCTCCTGGAGGACGCGGCGCAGGAGCGCGCGGACCACGTTGTTCTCGTCGGAGTGGTCGGGCTCGCCGGGACGCGTGTCCGCGGGGACGGCACCGACGCGCTCGTAGGCGAGACCTTCGTGGACGAGAAGGGTGGCGTCACCGCCGTCGTCGAGGATGAGGTTCGGGCCGCGGTACTCCGCGTCGTCGCCCTCGTCGGCGGGCCAGACGAGGATCTGCTCGGCGCACTCCCAGTACTCCTCGAGAGTCTCGCCCTTCCAGGCGAAGACCGGGACCCCCTGCGGGTCCTCGGGGGTGCCGTGCGGGCCCACGACGATCGCCGCGGCGGCCTCGTCCTGCGTCGAGAAGATGTTGCACGACGCCCACCGCACCTCGGCACCGAGAGCGGTGAGCGTCTCGATGAGCACGGCCGTCTGGACGGTCATGTGCAGCGAGCCGGCGATGCGGGCGCCCGCGAGCGGCTGCTCCTCGCCGTACTCGGCGCGCAGGGCCATGAGCCCTGGCATCTCGTGCTCGGCGAGCCGGATCTGGTGACGACCGGACTCCGCCAGCGAGAGGTCGCGGACCTTGTACGTGCCGGGAACTTCGCTGAAGGCGTGCGTGCTCTGCGCTGACATGGTGCTCCGAGATCGCTGTGACGGGGTCCGTCCCAGCCTACTCGGCCGCTCCGGCGGACTCCGAGGCCTCCACAGGCTGAGAGGTGCATTCCACCCTCGCGGGGCACCTTGTGATCAAGAACACCGAAATGCGAGGGAAAACGCTCCATTGCTGGTCATGTCGACCCCGTTCGGTAAAGAATTGGACTCGATGCGAGCACCCGGACGCTGATTTAGTCGCAATCTCGCCATGAATGAGGCATGGTGGAGAAGACCGACCAGCCCTGACCGGCCTGTCCGAGCCCCGACGTACGGATCCGCTGCGTGCATCACGACCGCCGCACGCTGGGTTCCGCACGGAGCCCGACAGCCTGGTCCCCGGCGCACCCGAGAGTGCGCGGGTCCTTGCAGCCGGCCCCGCCGAGAGCGGGTCAGCAGCCGTGAACCACGGCGAACGCCCCAGAGCGGGGCACCTGAACGGAGACGTGCATGCCCCCCGAACGCAGTGACACCTCGATGCCCGAACGACACCTCGACGACCACCCGGCCGACGCCGCCGCGGACACCCCCGCGGCTTCCCCGGCGAACGTGGTCGAGGTCGAGGGCGTCTACAAGGTCTTCGGCCGCCGACCGCACGAGGCCGTCAAGGGCCTTCGTGGCGGCGCGTCCCGCGACGACGTGCGGTCCCACGGGACCGCAGCCGTCATCGACACGACCTTCGAGGTGGCCGCCGGCGAGATCTTCGTCGTCATGGGGCTCTCCGGGTCCGGGAAGTCCACCCTCATCCGCATGCTCAACGGACTGTGGAAGCCCACGGCCGGCAGCGTCCGCATCGGCGGCGTGGACCTCGCGAAAGCGTCCGGCAAGGAGCTGCGCACGATCCGCCAGCACAACGTGAGCATGGTCTTCCAGCACTACGCGCTGCTGCCCCACCGCAGCGTCCTCGACAACGCCGCCTACCCGCTGGAGATCCAGGGCATGGCCCGGGACGAGCGCATCGCCAAGGCGATGACGGCCCTCGAGCTCGTCGGGCTCGCCGGCTGGGAGCAGCGCCTGCCCTCCGAGCTCTCCGGCGGGATGCGTCAGCGCGTCGGGCTCGCCCGCGCCCTCGCCGCGGACACCGACATCCTCCTCATGGACGAGGCCTTCTCGGCGCTCGACCCGCTCATCCGCCGAGAGATGCAGGAGCAGCTCGTCGAGATCCAGCACAAGCTGGGCAAGACGATCGTCTTCATCACCCACGACCTCAACGAGGCGATGTTCCTCGGCGACCGGATCGCCGTCATGCGCGACGGCCGCATCGTGCAGATCGGCACGAGCGAAGAGATCCTCTCCGACCCGGCCAACGACTACGTCGCGCAGTTCGTCGCCGACGTCGACCGGACCCGCGTCCTCACGGCAGCGTCCGTCATGCGCCGGCCCGCCGCGGTCGTACCGCTGAGCAGCGGCCCCCGCCTCGCCCTGCACACCATGCGTGAGGCACAGGTGTCCGCCGCGTACGTCATCGACCGTGCACGCAAGCTGTGCGGCGTGGTCTACGACCACGAGGTCGTCACTGCCCAGCGCAACGGCGTCACGAGCCTCGACACCCTCGTCCGCGACGACGTCACGGCCGTCCTCCACGACACCTCGCTCGCCGAGATCTTCGCGCCGTCGGCCGAGTCGGCCCTCCCTGTCCCCGTCACCGACGCGAGCGGCCGCCTCGTCGGCGCCATCCCCCGCGTCGCTCTGCTCGAGGCCATGGTCCCGCCGACCACGGACCCCTCCGAGAGCACCTCGGACGCCGCGGGCACGGAGAGCACCGCCGTCGCGGACGGCACCCCCACCGACACGACCGACCCAGCCGACCTCACCGTCGCGACGACCCAGGGAGCACAGTCATGAGCACCGTCATCGCCGCCGACACGGGCGGCTCCGGCATCCCGCGCATCGAGCTCGGCGACGCGGTCGACGCGTCCGTCGACTGGATGACCGCGACCTTCGACATCGTCTTCGACCAGATCAAGACCGTCCTCGTCGGCGCGTACGACCTCCTCGACCTGGTCCTCAGCGGTCCCCCGTTCTGGGCCGTCGCGCTGGTCCTCGCCGCGCTCGCCTTCCTCGCCAAGGGGTGGAAGCTCGCCCTCGTCTCCCTCGTCGGCTTCATGGTCATTGCGGCCGTCGACCAGTGGGAGAACGCGACGGACACCCTCTCCCTCGTCCTGCTCGCGAGCGGCATCGCGCTCGTCATCGGCATCCCGCTCGGCATCTGGGCAGCGCGCAACGACGCCGTCTCGAAGACCTTGCGCCCCGTCCTCGACTTCATGCAGACGATGCCCGCCTTCGTCTACCTCATCCCGACCGTCGTCATCTTCCGCACCGGCGTGGTCCCCGGGATCGTCGCGACCATCGTGTTCGCGCTCGCCCCCGGGGTCCGCTTCACCGAGCTCGGCATCCGCGGAGTCGACAAGGAGGTCGTCGAGGCCGGTCACGCCTTCGGCGCCAGCGAGCGACGCATCCTGCGCCAGATCCAGCTCCCGCTGGCGATGCCGACGATCATGGCCGGCATCAACCAGGTCATCATGCTCTCGCTCTCGATGGTCGTCATCTCCGGCCTCGTCGGAGCGGGCGGTCTCGGTGGCGACGTCGTCGCCGCACTGGCCCGCGTGGATGTCGCCCTCGGCTTCGAGGCCGGGCTCGCCGTCGTCATCCTCGCCATCTTCCTCGACCGCGTGACGTCCGCGCTCGCGGCCCGATCCCCCGTCTCCAAGGCCCTCGCCACCGCGGCGGCCTGACGGACAGCACAGCACCACCTCTCCACCCCCACGGTGTTCGGCCATCCGGGCCGGCACCCTCAGGAAGGAACAGATGTCCAACCGCACTGCACAGCTCTCCCGCACGACCCGTCGCTCGACCGCCCTCGTCACGGGCGTCGCCCTGACGCTCGCCCTCGCGGCGTGCTCGTCCGACTCCTCGGACTCGAGCGACACCGAGACCGCCGCGACCGTCGAGAACGGTGACCTCGCCGAGGTCACGATCGGCATCCACTCCGGGTGGGACGAGGGCATCGCCGTCTCCCACCTGTTCAAGGCGATCCTCGAGGACGAGGGCTACACCGTCGAGACGGGCACCGCCGACGCCGGCGTCGTCTACACCGGCCTCACCGGCGGTGACTACGACGTGAACTTCGACATGTGGCTCCCGAACACGCACGCCGACTACCTCGACCAGTACGGCGACGACATGGAGCAGCTCGGCGCCTGGTACACCAACGCCAAGCTGACCATCGCCGTCAACGAGGACTCCCCCATCACCTCGCTGGCCGAGCTGGCCGAGAACGCCGACGCGTTCGGCAACCGCCTCGTCGGCATCGAGGCCGGAGCCGGCCTCACGGGCATCACGCAGGACGAGGCCATCCCCACCTACGGGCTCGAGGACATGGAGTTCGTCATCTCCTCCACCCCGGCGATGCTCGCCGAGCTGAAGGGCGCCACGGACGCCGGCGAGAACGTCGCCGTGACCCTGTGGGCACCGCACTGGGCGTACGACGCCTTCCCGATCCGTGACCTCGAGGACCCCGAGGGAGCCATGGGCGAGGCCGAGGAGATCAACTCGGTCGGCCGCACCGGCTTCACCGAGGACTACCCGACGCTCGCGTCCTGGATCGCAGCCTTCGAGCTCACCGACGAGCAGCTCTTCTCGCTCGAGAACATCATGTTCAACGAGAACGAGGGCTCGGACAACGACGCCTCCGTCGACGAGTGGCTCGAGGCGAACCCCACGTTCGTCGACGACCTCAAGGCTGCAGCGGACGCTTCCTGACGCAAGCAGACCTGCACGACGACGCTGGCCGGGTACCTCCGTGAGGAGGTACCCGGCCAGCGTTCGTTCTGCGGCGTCGTGCGGAGATGTCGTGCAGCGCGGTGGTCGCCAGACCGCTCGGGACGCGCGGCTCAGCGGAGCGGCGCGACCGTGTCCCGCAGGTCCGGCTCGAGGTAGATCCGCTTCGCGATCGGCACGGCGGCACGGACCCGGGCCTCCGCCTCGTCGATCGCGTCGGCGATCTGGGCCGCGCCCTCGCGGACGTCCACCTCGATCTTCGCCGCGACGAGCAGCTCCTCGGGCCCGAGGTGCAACGTCTTGAGGTGGATGACCGACGGGACGCCCGGTCCGACGAGCGCCGCCTCGATGGCGTCGACCTGGACCTTCGTCGCCGACTCCCCGAGCAGCAGCGACTTCGTCTCGAGCGCCAGGACGATCGCGATGACGACGAGCAGCACACCGATGCATGCCGTCCCCGCCGCGTCCCAGCGGCCGTCGCCGGTCACGAGGGTCATGCTCACACCGCCGAGGGCGAGGACGAGACCGACGAGCGCGCCGAGATCCTCGAGCAGGACCACGGGGAGCTCCGGCGCCTTCGCGGTACGGACGAACTGCACCCACGTCTGCTTCCCACGGACGAGGTTGGACTCGACGATCGCGGTGCGGAACGAGAAGCTCTCCATGGCGATCGCAGCGACGAGAACCGTCACCGGGACCCAGTGCCAGGACTCGATCCCGTGCGGCTCCGACCACTTGTGGTACGCCTCGTAGAGCGCGAAGAGCCCACCCACGCTGAACAGCACGATCGACACGATGAACGCGTAGATGTACCGCTCACGGCCGTAGCCGAACGGGTGCCGCTCGTCCGCCTCGCGCCGCGCACGCTTGCCGCCGAGGAGAAGGAGCGCCTGGTTCCCGGAGTCCGCGAGAGAGTGGACTCCCTCGGCGAGCATGGAGGACGACTGCGTGAGGAAGTACGCGATGAACTTCGTGACCGCGATACCGAGGTTCGCGACGAGAGCGGCGATGATCGCCTTGGACCCACCGTGGGCTGACATGCGTGCTCCAGGTCTGCAGAAGAGGGGGACGTGCCGAGGGGGCACCCCTCAGCAGTCAGAGTCGCGACAGCGGCCGTGCGTCGTCCACGAGGAGAACAGGGATGCCGTCGCGGACAGGGTACGCGAGCGCGCCCTCCTCGGCAGTGGAGTGGAGCTCGGCCTCACCGTTCGGGCCCCAGCCGTCGACGAGCTCGGCGCCCGTCGCCGGGCAGCGCAGGATCGCCCGGACCCACGGGTCGATCGCGTGCAGGGGCCCCGCTGCAGCGGTGGGACCGCTCATGCGTTCTTCTCCGCGTCGGCGGCGCGGACGAGAGCGAGCACGTCGTCGCGCACCTTCACCATGATGTCCTCGTCGGCCGCCTCGACGTTGAGCCGCAGCAGCGGCTCCGTGTTCGACGCCCGCAGGTTGAACCACCACTGCGGCTGGGAGTCCCAGTGGGAGATCGTCAGGCCGTCGAGCTCGTCGACCGTGACCGGTCCGGCACCCTGCTGCTCGACATACGCCTGGACGACGCGCGCACGGGCCGCAGGCACGTCGTCCACGCGGGAGTTCAGCTCACCGCTCGACGTGTAGGGCTCGTAGACCTCCGCGAGACCCGAGAGCGGGTGCGGCTGCTCGCCGAGCGCCGCGAGCACGTGGAGGGCGGCGAGCATCCCGGTGTCCGCGAAGAAGAAGTCGCGGAAGTAGTAGTGCGCGCTGTGCTCGCCGCCGAAGACGGCGTCGTGCTCGGCCATCTGCGCCTTGATGAACGAGTGACCCACCCGGGTACGGACCACCTGCGCGCCCGCGGCCCGCATGAGGTCCGGGACGGCGGCCGACGTGATGAGGTTGTGGATGATCGTCGGCTTGCGACCCGCGGCCTGCTCGCGGGCGACCTCACGCAGACCCACGAGAGCCGTGATCGCCGACGGGCTGACCGGCGCACCGAGCTCGTCGATGACGAAGCAGCGGTCCGCGTCACCGTCGAACGCGATGCCGATGTCGGCACCGTGCTCGACGACGGCGGCCTGCAGGTCGAGGAGGTTCGCGGGCTCGAGCGGGTTCGCCTCGTGGTTGGGGAACGAACCGTCGAGCTCGAAGTACAGGGGGACGATCTCGAGCGGGAGCTCGGGCAGCCCGGCGCCCGTGCCGAGGACGGCGGGGACCGTGTGGCCGCCCATGCCGTTCCCCGCATCGACGACGACCTTGAGGGGGCGGATACCCGAGATGTCGACGAGACCGCGCAGGAACGCCGCGTAGTCCGCGAGCATGTCCCGCTCCGTGAGCTGGCCGAGCTGGGTCGCCGGACCGGGGAGACCGTACGTGAGGTACTGCTCGGCGAGCTCGCGCACCCGGGCGAGCCCCGTGTCCTGACCCACCGGACGGGCGCCGCTGCGGCAGAGCTTGATGCCGTTGTACTCGGCAGGGTTGTGGCTGGCGGTGAACATCGCGCCCGGCACACCGAGGGCACCCGACGCGTAGTAGAGACCGTCGGTCGAGCACAGCCCGATGAGGACCACGTCGATGCCTGCCGCGGTCAGGCCACGGGCGAACGCAGCGACGAGCTCCGGGCCCGACTCGCGCATGTCGTGGCCGATGACCACGCGGGGACGGGGGGTGGTCACGGTCGCAGCACCCTCGGCGGGACCGTCGAGGGCGTCGAGCCCAGGAGGCGTCGCATCGGCAGCGTCACCGGCGTCGGGGATCACCACGACGGTCGCGAACGCCGCGCCGATCGCCTCGGCGACCGTGGGGCTGAACGGCTCAGGGACGACGCCCCGCACGTCGTAGGACTTGATGAGCGCCGAGAGGTCCCACGGGGACGGGGCCGTCGCGCTCGTGACGTCAGAAGAGGTCGATTCCATGCGATGAGCCTACTGGGCGTCGGGTCCGTCGTGTCCCAGGACCTCGCCGCGGGAGAGCTCACGTCCGTCGTCGGACGCGAACCACCCGGAGCGCTCGCAGTCGTGGCAGGAGACGAAGACGGCGGCGGTCCCGGCCGCGTTCGGCAAGGACAGCCTGGTCAGCGACACGGACGAGCACGCGGGGCAGGATGCCGGCCCGCCCACGTCCGTGCGCCGCTGGCTCAGAGACCCGAGCGGGATCTCAGGTGCAGGTTCGGCACGGCGTCGTCGCGCGGGCTTGCCGGGACCCGCCATGCGTCAGCCGTCTCCCTTGAGGATGCGGAGGTGTCCGCGCCGCGCGACCTCGCCGTGCTGGACGGGCTCTGGGTCGGCGAGGTGCTTCGGCCGGCCGGCCTCGCGCACCGCGTCAGCGAGTGCCACGAGGTCGTCCGGGGTCGGGCCGGCCTCGGCGAAGGCAGGGGTCAGGCGCACGACCTCCCAGCCGCGCGGGGCCGTCAGGCGGTCGGAGTGGATCTCGCAGAGGTCGTAGCTGTGCGGCTCGGCCATGTAGGCCAGCGGACCGAGGACTGCGGTCGAGTCCGAGTACACGTAGGTGAGGGTGGCCACTGCGGCACGCGCGCAAGCGGTTCGGGAGCACTGACGGACTGATCTCACAAGAGATGACGGTACCGCGCGCAGCGGGGTTCGCCGCACTCCCACGCCGCATCCGCGGCTAGAGTTCGAGCCATGGACGAGTCACTCTCCCCGTCGGGGCCCGGCGCCCTCGGGCCGTCGTCCCGGGGCGCGGTGCGACGCAGCCGCCGTGACCGGCGCGGTCGCGGCCTGCGCGGCCCTCTCGTGCCGACGAACCTCCCCTCGTACCGCACCCGTGCGGAGCGGTTCGACGAGCACGTCCTGGCCACCGTGGAGCGTCTCGAGAAGGCCTGGGGGCGGGAGCTCGCGGGGACGGAGTTCGCGGTGGAGGACGTCCCGCCGTCGGATCCAGCGCCGTGGGAGCACGGTGGGGTGCCGATGGGGCGGTACTTCCCGGCCGAGTCGGGTCAGCCCGGTCGCGTGCTGGTCTACCGACGCCCCGTCGAGAGCCGTGCGGTGGACGCCGGAGACCTCGCCGAGCTCGTGCGCGACGTGGTCGTGGAGCAGGTGGCGCACCTGCTCTCGCGCTCCCCTGAGGAGATCGACCCGCAGTTCCGCGACCACGGCTGACCACGGCCGTCCGACGGGCGCGTCAGTCGGTCGTCAGCCCGACAGCGGGTGACCTTCGGACGAGCACCTCGGAACCGGTGGTGTCAGGCCGTGCAGGCACGATCACCGCGGAGGCACCGGAGACCCCGGCCGCAGTGACGGCCACGGTCCAGTCGAGGGTGAGCGCGGGTCCGCCTGTCGCGCTGTCGGGGACGACGGCCACCGCTGCGACGACCTCGCCGTCAGCGAGAACCGAGAGGTCCACCGCTACGGTCTGTCCCACCGCGAGCTCGATGGTCTCGGTGCCGAGGAGCTGGCCGTCGACGCCGTAGAGGCGCAGCTCCCCACGGCGCTCGGTGACCCACTCGTCGGCGACCGGGTCGGTCACGTCGGGCAGCTCGGCGTCCTCCGGGAGGTCTTCGCCTGCCGCGTAGACGATCGGGACGTCGGACGCGAACAGGTCGGCCCCGTCGAGGGCAGCGGGCAGCGCTGTGATGACCGCGACGCCGGCTGTCCGGGCGGGGAGCGCGACCACCCTCGGCTCCGGCGAACCGACGTGCCGTGCAGGGACCCACGCGCGGTCCTGCGGGGTGCCCACGAGCGGCTGACCAGGGTCCGCGGCGCCGGTCCGTGTCGTCTGGGCGCCCGCCACGACAGGCACGTCGGACTGCACGACGACGCTGTAGCGTCCGGCAGGCAGGCCGGAGAGCGAGACGTCGGTGACCTCACCGGCGGCGAGGTCGACCGTCTCGGCGCCGCGCAGGACGTGCTGGCCGTCGGCGCCGAGGACGCGGATCGATGCCGTTCCCGCGGCGTCGCCCGGCACGAGGAGGCGCAGGGAGGCGACACCCGCGTCGCTGATGTCCGACGCCTCGACCGCCAGCCCGACGAGGGTCTGCGCGGTCGCCGGCTCGTCACCGGGGACGACGAAGTCCACGCCGCGCGGGGTGAGCCCGTCGAGGACGTTGTGCTGCAGGTACGCGGTGACGAGCGCACCGGTGGAGCTGACGTGCACGGCGATCCGGCGCTGCTCGGCCGCGAGCCCCTCGAGGAGGGTCGACACCTGGCTCGAGGGGGGCACGAGGTAGGTCGCCGGTCCGGCGAGATCGAGCTCGCCCCCGGCACCCCACACCGTGATCGTCACGGTCGCAGGCGTGCGGCTCGGGTTCTGGAGGACGAGCCGTGTGCTCGTGCCGAGCTCGGTGCTCCCGCCGACCAGCCACTGGCTGATCCCCGGGGCCTGGCACCCCGCGGCCGCGACCCCCTGGAGGTCTCCGGCGCTGGTGGCCGACGCCACGCTCGCCGCGACGAGACCCGACTCCGTGCCGCCGGAGCCGCCATCGCCGGCGGACGTCCGCAGGACGAGGGCGTCGTCGAGGTCGTCGATCGAGCTCTGCGCGCTGGGGGTCGCGCCGTCGACCGTCTGGACCGGCGTGGCGTCGTCCTCGTCCGTCCCCGTGAAGGGCACGAGAGCCGCCGAGAGCCCGTCGCCCACGACGGTCGTGCGCAGCGAGGTGCGCGTCTCGACCGGGGTGGAGCTGAAGCCCTCGTCGTTCGTCGACCCCGGGTCGGAGAGCGCGACCGGACCCGGGCACACGAGGGTCGTCGAGCGCGCACCGAGCGCGACCGCCGTCCCGGGTGCAGCTATCGCCTCGTCCTGGGCGGCGACGTCCGAGCCGACGACGGCGACCGCCGCCGTCGCACCGAGCACGAGGGCCGTGGCGACGATGCGACGCACAGTCCCGCGCCGGGACGACCGTGTCGTCTTCTCACCTGCTGGTTGGACGGTCATCGCCCACCTCCACGTCGTCGTCTCACGGGCAGGGCGAGCAGCGCGAAGACGACGAGGACGACCCCCTGCAGGACGATCCAGGGGGTCCTGCTCGCGCGCTCGTAGCCGACGACGAGATGGCCGCCCTCGCCGCCGAGAGCGAACGCCTGTCGACCGTCGTCGTCGAGCGAGCGGAGAGGGACGCCGTCGAGCCGCGCGGACCAGCCCGGCGCCTCGTTCTCCGCAAGGACGAGGACGCGGTCGGCCTCGCCGGCCGGCACCGTCGTGTCGACCGAGAGCCGTCCCGCGTCGACGGACTGCTGGACGACGAGCGTGCCGTCGGGGTCGGGTGCGTAGATGCGCGCCCAGGCCGGCTGGACGGCCTCGTCGAGCGCATCGGTCGGCATCACGCGCCAGATCGTGCCCGACTCGTTCTCGGTGATCCGCTGGAGCCCGACGACCGTGTCGATCCGGCCGACGAGCTGCGCGCGCTCGAGGGCGTCGGACGGCGGCACGAGCACGGCGCCCACGCCGAGCTCGGCGAGCGCACCGGCCTGGTCGGCCTCTGCCCCGGACGCGACGGCGGCGACGAGCTCGGCGGCCTGGTCGGGGCGCCCGACCAGCCGTGAGACGTTGACGACGGTCGAGGAGTCGGTGAGCTGCGGGCCGTCGTCGTGGAGCAGCTGGTAGGCGACCGAGCCGTCCTCGGCGGTCTCGAGCACGAGCACGCGGGCCTGCCGGCCGGAGGTCTGGAGCTGCTGGCCGACCGCCGGCACGATCGCACGGTCCAGGGACTGCAGGGCGACGGGAGAGTCGTCCGTGCGCGCGGCCCCGCTCCAGGCGGCGAGGGTCGCCACCGGGACGAGCCCGATGACGACGGCGAGCAGCCCGATCCCGACCTGACGCCACCCGAAGGTGTAGGTCATCGCCTTCGCGCCCAGGCCGTCGATCCCGAGGACACCGGCACCGAGCAGGGCGAGGAGCATGAGGGACGACCCTGACCCGGCCCACCCGGTCACGGCGAAGGAGTCGCCGCCGTCGACGACGGTCGCTGCGGAGACCACCGCGGTGGCGAGACCGAGCGGGACGATGCACCACAGGACGCGCGCAGCGGCACCCCGCGTCCCGCTGCGGAGCAGACCGACGAGCGCGGTGACGAGCACGGTGACGCCCAGCGCGTAGGGGCCGTACTCGCCCACGGCGCCCCACGCACCGTCCGCCGTGAAGAGCGGTGCCGGTGCCACGGGGAGCGCGAGGAGCTGCTGCCAGGCAGGTGCCGCGTCGGAGGCGAGCGGCAGCCCGGGGTCGCCGAGGAGGATGCGCCATCCCCCGCTCGACCACGTGACGACGGCGCGCACGAGGAGCGGGCCGACGAGCACGAGCGCGGGCAGCGGGACGGACAGGACGTACCGGCCGTGGCGGGGTGCGGCGACGGCCACGACGAGGAGCGCGACGAGGCCCGGCACGAGGAGGACGGGCGCCCCGGCGACGACGATCGCGAAGGTCAGGCCGGCCGCACCGAGTGCCGCCACCGAGCCGCGAGGACGCGCCGGAGCGGTCGGCTGGGACTGCACTCTCACCCGACCGACGTGGATGCCGGTGGTCCCGCGCCGGTCCGCGGCGCGCTGCGCGAGCCGCTGTTGTGTCTTCTCCCGCAGCCGCTGCTCGGTCCGCTCCGCCGACCGCATCCGCAGGACACCCCAGGAGTCGGTCGCCTGGACCCCGAGAGCGCGGGCGAGGGACAGCGCGAGCCACGGCAGCGCGGCGTGCGCGAGCACGGCGCCGAGGCGGCCGTCGCCGACCCCGACGAGGAGCGCCGGAGCGGCGACCCACACGAGTCCGGCCCAGAGGCGGATGGGGACGGAGCGCGTCGCAGCTCCCGCCGCGAACCACGCTCCGGCACCGGCGAGGACGAGCATCGCGACGAGGAGCGCGTTCACCGCCAGCTGGAGGTCGCCACCGGCGAGGACCGTCGCTGGTGCGAGCGCGGTGAGCAACGGGTCGGCGGGCGCCGACGCTCCCAGACCGTCACGGATCCAGCCGCCCGTCATCGCCTGCCAGAGGTCCGCGAACCCGCCACCGGCGGGGAACATCGCCCCGCCGACGATCCGTCCGCCGTCGACGAGCGTTCCGAGCACCGGACCGAGAGCGACCACCGTCACGACGAGCGCCGTGAGGAGGACCGCACCGAGGCCTGCGGCGCGACGTCGAGCAGCCGAGCGGATCTCGGCACGGTCGAGCTCGTTCGGAGCGTGCGCCGCCTTGCGGAGCGCGGCCAGCGCGAGGCGCCGGTCGCGGTGCCCTTCGAGCACGTCGCGCGTGGTCGCCATGAGCGGGGTGAGCAGGCTCCGGGGCGCGACGGACGTGGCAGCCGCCGCTCGCCGCGCGGAGAGGATCCGACCCGTCCGGGCGAGGAGCCACAGCGGGCTCCACAGCTCGTCGACCGCATGACCGGGCTGCTTCACGGCGATCCGGTAGAGCGCCCTGACCGGCCCCGCAAGGACCGAACCGACGAGGAAGAAGGGCAGCATCCAGCCCGGGATGCTCGTGCCGAGGAAGTACAGCTGTGAGCGCAGCCGCGCACCGAAGGTCGGGTCGACGGCGTCTGCCTGGTCCTCGGCGGCGCTCGGCGCCTCCGAGGTGGAGTCGTCCGCCGGCTGCCCGTCGCGCAGACCGGTGAGGCCCGCCTGCGCGTGCAGCACGATCGCGCTCGGGACGACGATGACGCGGTGCCCGGCCAGCCGGGCGCGGCGGCACAGGTCCAGCCCGTCGCCGTAGATGCCGTAGGTCGGGTCGGTGCCGCCCAGCTCGTCCCAGACGCTGCGCCGCACGAGAGCGCCGGCGAGACCGACCGCGAGGACGTCCTCGCGCGAGTCGTGCTGACCCTGGTCGAGCTCTCCCGGCTCGACGCCCGTCATGCGGCGGCCGCTGCGGGACACCGTGTAGCCGACCTCGATGAGCTCGTCGGGCTCGTGCCACCGGACCTGCTTGGCCCCGGCGACCGCGACGGACGAGGTGTGCTCGAGGGCACGGACGAGGTGGTGCAGGGCGTCGGGCTCGGGCGCCGAGTCGTCGTGGAGCAACCACATCCACTGGGTCGTCACAGGCGGGCTCACGACGCGCAACGCATCGGTGACTGCGGCCCCGAAGGTCCGCGCGCCGGGCGCACGGACGAGCGTGGCCCGGTCCGCGACCGCTCCCGGGAGCACCGCGGACGAGTCGGTGGAGACGTCGACCACGACCACACCTGCCGGCTCGACCGACGACGCGAGGACGGCGTCGAGAGCGTGCGGCAGGTAGGGCGTGGTGCCGCGTGTCACGAGGACGACGGTCACGAAGGCGGCGCGGGTGCGCTCAGTGAGCGAGGGCGCGGCAGGTGTCAGGTCGGAGGAAGTCATACCGTCGTCCATAGTGCATCACCGGGTGCACGATCTCTGCCATGCGGGACGCGCAGGGCGAGTCGCGGTCCGGGGCGACGGACGAGGATCAGATCGCGCGACGCTTGAGCTTGCGGCGCTCGCGCTCGGAGAGTCCGCCCCAGATGCCGAAGCGCTCGTCGTGCTCGAGCGCGTACTCGAGGCACTCGACGCGCACCTCGCAGCTGACGCAGACCTTCTTCGCCTCGCGGGTGGATCCACCCTTCTCCGGGAAGAACGCCTCAGGGTCCGTCTGGGCGCAGAGCGAGCGCTCCTGCCAGCCCATGGTCGAGTCGTCGTCCATCGTGCCGAACAGGGGAAGGACCGTCGCGCCCGTCTGCGGGGCCTCGACGGAACGTCCCGCATCCGACGGGAAGACCCCGTCTTCGTCGAGCAAGTTCCACATGTCGCTTCCCCTCTGTGCCGTAAGAAATTATTGCGTGACGCACCAGCTCGACGTCCTACGGACGCCCGGATCTTCACTGACCTGCACAACTTCTGCACTGGTTCATGTCCGCAACCGACAAGTGAAATTACACGCGTGTCATCTGCGGGAGTCAAGCGGACTTGTGCTATTTACGCCCCCTCGAGCGGGTGAAAACTGCACGGGGGTCCCGATCTCGTCCCGGTGTCTACGCTGGGGCCATGCCTGCAACGATTCGCGACGTCCTGCGTACCCTCACAGCCGACCCGGGCCGTCCCCGGCTCACCTGGTACGGGCCGGACGGCGAACGCATCGAGCTCTCCGGCGCCGTCCTCGTCAACTGGGTGTCGAAGACGACCAACCTCCTCGTCGAGGAGCTCGACGCGGAGGCGGGCACCGTCGTCGCGCTCGACCTCCCGCCCCACTGGCGAACCCTCGTCTGGGCCCTCTCGGCATGGCAGGCGGGCGCCGAGGTGCGCGTCGTCGACGGGCCGGACGCCCCGACAGGACCACCTGCGCCACCTGCCGACGTCGTCGTCACCAACACCCCCGGACGCTGGCTGGGAGCCGACGGCCGGCGGCCCGCCCGCGGCGATCTCGTCGCCGTCTCGCTGCCCGCTCTCGCCCGCCGGTTCGACGGTGAGCTGCCCGCCGGCGCGATCGACGCAGCCTCGGCCGTCATGACCTACGCCGACTCCCTCGGGTACGTCACACCCACCGACACCGACGCCACGGCGCTCAGCGGACCCGCACCGAACGGACCGACGCCCGACCGCTCGGACCTCCGGGTCGCACACGGGGACCTGCTCCCCTGGGCGCTCGCGGGCACGCCCGACGACGCTGCACCGCCCGCGTCCGCGCGCGCGCTCGTCCGCACGTCAGAGGGTGCGCTCGGGACAGTCGCACTGCTGCGCACCTGCCTCCAGGTGTGGGCCGCCGACGGGTCCGTCGTCGTCCTCGCTCAGACGACGGCGCGCGAGCTCGACGCCGACCCGGAGCGGCTCGCGCGGCTCGTCGCGACCGAGCGCGTCACGCAGACGTGACCTGACGCCCCTCGGCCACGTCGGTGCCTGCGCCGGAGCCTGAACCGGTCGGCGTTCGCATTTGTCCGGCCGCGCTCGGTACGCTGTCCGTGTTTGTGCGCCGGGCTGAGCCCAGGTGCAACGCAGAGCACCCATTCACGACCACAGGCGGAGCGAACCCAGATGCCAACGACGCAGACCACGACCAAGCGGGCCCTCATCACCGGGATCACCGGTCAGGACGGCAGCTATCTTGCTGAGCTGCTGCTCTCCAAGGGCTACGAGGTCCACGGCCTGATCCGGCGGTCGTCGTCGTTCAACACGGACCGCATCGACCACATCTACCAGAACCCGCAGGAGCAGGACCACAGGCTCTTCCTGCACTTCGGCGACCTCACCGACGGTTCCCGCCTCGTCACTCTCCTCAACGAGATCCAGCCGCACGAGGTGTACAACCTCGGTGCGCAGTCCCACGTCCGCGTGAGCTTCGACGAGCCCGAGTACACGGGTGACGTCACGGGCCTCGGCACCATCCGTCTCCTCGAGGCGATCCGCGCAGCAGGGATCGAGACGCGCTACTACCAGGCGAGCAGCTCGGAGATGTTCGGCGCGACCCCGCCGCCGCAGAACGAGCTCACGCCGTTCTGGCCGCGCTCGCCCTACGGCGTGGCGAAGGTCTACTCCTACTGGATCACCCGCAACTACCGCGAGGCCTACGGGCTCTTCGCGTGCAACGGCATCCTCTTCAACCACGAGTCCCCCCGTCGTGGTGGGACGTTCGTCACCCGCAAGATCACGCGCGCCGTCGCGCGCATCGCGGCCGGCGAGCAGTCCGAGCTCTACATGGGCAACCTCGACGCGCGTCGCGACTGGGGCTACGCGCCCGAGTACGTCGAAGGCATGTGGCGCATGCTCCAGCACGACGAGCCGCAGGACTTCGTCATCGCGACGGGTACCGACTACTCGGTGAAGGACTTCCTCGAGCTCTCCTTCCAGCACGCCGGCCTGGAGTGGGAGAAGTACGTGAAGTTCGACGAGCGCTACCTGCGCCCGACCGAGGTCGACGCGCTCGTCGGTGACCCGTCGAAGGCTGCGGACCTGCTCGGCTGGGTGCCCAAGGTCCTCACCCCGCGCCTCGCGCAGATCATGGTCGACGCCGACATCGAGGCCCTCAAGACCGAAGGAAGCCGCTACGTCGACGAGGTCCAGACCTCCTGATGAAGGCACTCCTCACCGGCGGCGGCGGGATGCTCGGCCGCAGCATCCGCGACGCCTGGGCGTCGGCGCGCCCCGGCGACGAGATCGTCGTCGCAACCCGCGGGGACATCGATCTCCGGGACCGGGACGCGACGTCGGCACTCGTCGCCGAGCTGCAGCCGGACGTCGTGATCCACGCGGCCGCGAAGGTCGGCGGGATCGCGGCGAAGCTCGCCGCACCCACCGACTACCTTCTCGACAACCTGCTCCTCGACACGAGCGTCATCGGCGCGGCGATCGAGCAGCGCGTCCCGAGGCTGCTGTACGTCGGCAGCGCGGTCGTGTACCCGGCGGACTACACGCACCCCTTCACGGAGCAGGACATGCTCACGGGTGCGCTCGAGTCCGCCAACGAGGGCTATGCGGTCGCGAAGATCGCGGGCGCGAAGCTGTGCGCGTACGCGAGCCAGCAGCACGGGCTCGCGTACCGCGTGGCGGTCCCCTCCAACCTCTATGGTCCCTACGACCACTTCGGGCTCTCCGGTGCCCACCTCATCGCGGCGGCTCTCGCCAAGGTTCACGGGGCGCACGCACGCAACGAGCCCACGGTCCAGATCTGGGGCGACGGCACCGCGCGCCGTGAGTTCACCTACTCCGGCGACCTCGCGGCGTTCCTCGTCGACCAGGTCGGCTCCCTGGAGGCGTGGCCCGCGACGCTCAACCTCGGGTGCGGTGTGGACCACTCGATCACGGAGTACTACGAGGCCGCACGCGACGTCATCGGGTACACCGGTGCGTTCGACCACGACCTCACGAAGCCCGCGGGGGTGCCTCGGCGCCTCATCGACTCCTCCGCAGCGCGCGCCCTGGGCTGGGAGCCGACGACGTCGCTCCACGACGGCATGGCTGCGACGTACAAGCGGTTCCTCGAGACCCAGTCATAACCGAAAGGCTCCATCGCTCATGTCATCATCAGCGCTCCCGCTCGCGACGTCCTCCTGGGACGCAGACGAGTACGCCGCTCTCCAGGAAGTCATCGAGAGCGGCCGTTTCACGATGGGCCCGCGGGTCGCGCAGTTCGAGCGCGACTGCGCCGACGCGTTCGGCGCGAAGCACGCCGTCATGGTCAACTCCGGCTCCAGCGCGAACCTCCTCGCGATCGCCGCGGCCGTGCTCAACCCGAACATCGACCTCAACCGGGGCGACGAGGTCCTCGTCCCGGCCGTCTCCTGGGCGACCACGTACTACCCGCTCACGCAGTACGGTCTGATCCCCAAGTTCGTCGACATCGACATCGACACCCTGAACATGGACCTCGAGCTCGCCGCCGCCGCGGTCGGACCGAAGACGAAGGCAGTCTTCGTCGTCAACCTGCTGGGAAACCCGAACGACTTCACCACGCTCCAGGCTCTCGCCGACGAGCGCGGCCTCGTCCTCATCGAGGACAACTGCGAGTCGCTCGGCGCGACGTTCGAGGGTCGCTCCGCAGGCACCTTCGGCACCATGGGAACGCTGAGCACCTTCTTCTCCCACCACATCTCCACGATGGAGGGCGGTGTCGTGCTCACGGACGACGAGGAGACGCGACAGATCCTCGTGTCCCTGCGCTCGCACGGGTGGACCCGTGACCTGCCCGACGAGAACTTCGTCCACACGAAGACCGGCGACGCGTTCGACGACCTCTTCCGCTTCGTCCTGCCGGGGTACAACGTGCGTCCCGTCGAGATGTCCGGTGCGCTGGGGATCCACCAGATCAAGAAGGTCCCGGCACTGGTCGCCGGCCGCCGGGCGAACGCGGTCCACTACAAGGCCAAGCTCGGCTCACTGCCCTTCGTCCGCATCCAGAAGGAGATCGGCGAGAGCAGCTGGTTCGGCTTCTCGCTCGTCCTCGAGGGATCGCTCTCGGGTCGCCGCTCCGAAGTTGTCGCGGCCCTGAGCGAGGCCGGGGTCGAGTCCCGTCCGATCGTCGCCGGGAACTTCGCCAAGAACCCCGTCATGAAGCACCTGGACGCCATCGTCCCGGACGAGCTGCCCGCCGCGGACAAGATCCACGTCGACGGTCTCTTCGTGGGCAACCACCCGCACGACATCGCTGACGGCCTCGAGGCTGTCCGCGAGGTGCTCGAGCGGCTCAGCTGAGAGCACCGCTCGCACGACGAAGGCGCCGGCCCCCTGGTGAGGGGCCGGCGCCTTGGTCGTTGCTCGATGTCGAGCGAGGAGAGCTCTCTCAGCGAGAGGCTGCGAGAGCCTTCTCAAAGCTCGCGAGCGTCTCGACCGCAACCTTCTCCCACGAGAACAGCTTGACGCGCTCATGACCGTCAGCCGCGAGCTGCTCCAGAAGCTCGGGCTCGGTCGCGACCCGGGTGATCGCGTGTGCGATCGAGTCGAGATCGTTCGGGTCGAAGTAGAGGGCAGCCTCGCCGCCCACCTCACGGTAGACCGGAATCCCGGACAGCATGACGGGGAGGCCGACCATCATGGACTCGAGCGCCGGGAGGCAGAAACCGTCGCAGAACGAGGGCATCGCGAGCGCGCTCGCGGTCGCATAGAGCTCTTCAAGCTCTTCGGGCGACACCCAGCTGCGCAGGTCCACCCACTGCTCGAGCCCGAGCTCTTCGACGATCGGCTTCAACGGGTCGTCGCCGCGGCTGCCGGTGACGACGAGACGGGGGCGGACGGCCTCGTCGACGAGCGCCATGGCGCGGACCAAACCCTGGAAGTTCTTGTGGGGACGCCGGTTGCCGACCGCGATGATGAGGTCGGGGACACGGGTCTTCTCAGCCTCGATGGCGGACGGAGCCGCGGTGCCCGCGAGGAGCACGACGTCGATGCGGTCCGCAGGGAACTTGAGGTACTTCTGGATCTCGCGGTTGGACGACTCGCTGTCGGTGAGGATGCGCGTGGCGTTCCGCGAGGCCCTCTTCTCCATCCACTTCACGGGCGCGGTGTAGAACGGCACCGTCATGAGCTCGGGGTGGCTGAAGTACAGGAGGTCGTGCATCGTGATGACCGTCGGCATCGCCGACCGGAGCGGACCGAGCAGCGCGGGACAGTGGATGAGGTCGGCGCGCAGCCGCTTGGCCGCGCGGGAGACGGCGAACAGCTCGCCGTACGCCCACTGGAAACGGTTCTCGCCGGAGATCCCGGAGTCGACGATCTCGCCGGGGAACCAGGAGTGGTCGAGCGCCATGAACTCCTTGGAGGCGTACCCGACGAACTCGTATCCGGCGCCCATCGAACCGAGCTGCCGGTAGAGCTCACGGGCGTAGGTCTCCATGCCGCCCTTGGTACCGGTATAGGACATGAGGTCAACGAGTACACGGGTCACAGTCGAGGATCGTAGCAGTCGGTCAGTCTCGTCCGACCACCGTCACAGGTCCAGGCGCCGGCCGCTCAGGGCAGGAACGCGTGCCGCGCGAGCACCTTGGCGCCGCGCGCGTCACGGGCCAGCAGAACCTTCGGGAGAAGAGTGAGAGCGTGGGCGCGCGACGTCACCCGCGCACGGGCAGCGAAGGCCGCGCGCTTCCAGCCGAGATCCGTCATGAGGCGGGCCGCGACGTCGAAGTAGGCTCGCTCCCCCTCGAACCGCGATCCGTCGACGAGCCGAACCGCGGATGCGCTCTCCGAGTGCCGTCTGTAGCCGAAGCACACCGTCGTGTCGATGAGCACGGAGCTGCCGGACGCGACGAGGTCGATGACGAGCGCGAGATCCTGGATGATCGGAAATCCGTCCCGGAAGTCGACCTCGAGCAGTCGCTCGCGTCGCATCGCGAGCGAGGGCCAGTAGAGCCAGTCCCCGGTGAGGAGGCTCGTTGCCAGCGGTTCTCCGCCGACGATCCGGCGGCCCCGCGTACGTGGCCGGACGACGCGCTGCTTGACGACGTCGACCAGGGTGGTCCTCGCGGTCCCGGTCTCGTCGATCACCTGGACGCCAGGCTGGATGATGTCGACCGTTGGGTGCGCCGCGTGCGCGGCGCGCACGACCTCGACGTAGTTCGGCAGGAGGATGTCGTCGCAGCCCACGACGGCGATCCGCTCCTGCGTGGCTGCTCGGACACAGCGCCGGAAGTTCTCGGTGATGCCGACGTTGGTCTCGTTGCGGACGTAGCGGACGCGTGGGTCGTCTATGCCGGCGAAGTACTCGGCGACCTCTGTGCCTGGGTAGTCGTCGTCGATGACCGTCAGGAGCCAGTCGTCGTCCGTCTGAGCGAGGACGCTGTCCACAGTCTGTCGCAGCATCGCGAGCTCACCCCAGAAGGGGACGAGGATATCGAGGGGCACGGTGGCGCATCCTTTCGCGATAGTGTGGCGCCGCGGACGACGGCCGGCTGGCGACGAGCCCGACCCTAACGCACGTGCGACGCGCACCGTCGATCGCCGTCTGGTTCCAGCGTCCTGGAGAAGAGATGCCCCGCGAGAAGACCTCGACCATCAGCCAGCGCGGCGCCACGAGCGTCGGTCTCTCCTCGATCGTCGCGGCCGCCTCCGGGCTTCTGGTCCTCTTCGTCGCGACGAGGGCGCTCAGCCCGCAGGACAACGCGACGTTCATCGCCTTCTGGTCGTTTCTCTTCGCGCTCTTCGGCCTTCTCAGCGGCGTCCAGAACGAGACGACGCGCGCGGTCCGCAACAGCCTGCAGGCTCCCGACGCCGACCAGACCGGTCGCCCGCGGGCTCTCTCCAGCGGGCTGCTCGTCGGCGCACTGCTCGCGGTGGCCGTCGTCGCCACCTCTCCCGCGTGGGCACCGACGCTCTTCGGGGACCACGCCGTCGCGCTCGTGGCGGCGACGTGCTTCGGGGCCGTCGCGTTCGCCGGCCACTGCTCTCTCGCCGGTGCACTGAGCGGGCTCGGACGCTGGGAGAGCTACTCGTTGCTCGTCGGCACGGAGGCCGCGGTGCGGCTCGGTCTCGTCGTCGTGGCGAGCGCGCCCGCCACGGGGTTGCTGGGCATCCAGGTCGCCTCTGCCGTGGCTGCGGGGATCTGGCTCCTGCTCATCCTCGTCATGCCGTCGCTGCGTACCGCCGCGAGCAGCCGCGCCGACGTCGGGCTGCGCACCTTCGCCGCGAACGTGGGTCGGTCGATGATCGCGTCGGCCTCGTCGGCCACCATCGTCGTGGGCTTCCCGATAGCCCTGCTCATCACGTCGGAGACCAGCGTCTACAAGGCGTCGGCACCGCTGCTGCTGGCCATCTCGTTGACCCGTGCTCCGCTGCTCATCCCTCTTGCGTCGTATCAGGGCGTCGCGATCACGCACTTCCTCGAGAACCGCCACCGCGGTGTGGCCGTCCTCGCCCGCACCGCCGGCGCCGTCCTCGCCGTGGCGGTCGTCGGCGCAGGCCTCGCCGCCGCTGCCGGCCCGTGGATCATGCGGTCGGTCTTCGGCGCCGACTACGACGTCGCCAGTGCGATCCTCGCGTCCCTCACGCTCGCTGCCGGTCTGCTCGCCGTCCTCACGCTCACGGGTGCTGCGGTGCTCGCTCTCGGTCACCACACCGCCTACGCCACCGGCTGGGTGGTGGCCAGCGTCGTCTCGATCGGCGTCCTCCTCCTCCCGTTCGCCATCGAGACCCGCGCCATCACGAGCCTCATGGCTGGGCCGCTCGTCGGGTGCGTCGTGCATGTCGTATGCATCGCACGGGCGAGCGTCCAGAGCCGGTAGGGTTGACCCCATGGTGCCCCAGCCCGGCGAGCGCACGCTCATCATCGTCCCCGCGTGGAACGAGCAGATCACTCTCCCAGGCGTCATCGCCGAGATCGAGGCAGCGCTCCCGGACGTCGACGTGCTCGTGGTCAACGACGGGTCGACTGACAGCACCGCGGCCGTCGCCGCCCACCACGGCGCCCTCGTCCTGGATCTCCCCGTCAACCTCGGTGTCGGCGGCGCGATGCGCGCCGGCTACAAGTTCGCTCTCCGCAACGGCTACGCACGGACGGTCCAGCTCGATGCGGACGGTCAGCACGACCCGCGAGACGTGCCCAAGCTGCTGGATGCCCTCGCCGACCCGGACGTCCACATCGTCATCGGGGCGCGTTTCGCCGGGACAGGGAGCTACCGGGCACGAGGCCCCCGCTGGTGGAGCATGAAGGTCCTCTCGACGATCCTCTCGCGAGTGACCGGGACGAAGCTCACCGACACCACCTCCGGCTTCAAGGCGTGCGACCGGACGGCGATCCGTCTCTTCGCCTCGAACTACCCCGCTGAGTACCTCGGCGACACCGTCGAGGCGCTCGTGATCGCTGCGCGCGCCGGGGTCGCGGTCCGTCAGGTCGGTGTGGAGATGCGGCCACGGGCCGGTGGTACTGCGTCCCACAGTCCCGTCAAGGCGGCCATCTTCCTGTTGCGCGCGTTCCTCGCACTCTTCATCGCGCTCTCGCGACCGACCGAGCCCCTCGAGCCCGAGGTCGTCCTGTGAGCGGGTACGTGTTCGCCGTCACGCTGAGCGTGCTCGCGATCGCCTTCCTCTTCTTCCTGCTCCGCACGCGACGGATCCGCGAGAAGTACGCTGCCGTCTGGATCAGCCTGGCGCTCGTGGTCGTCGTGCTCGGGACCTTCCCTCGCCTGGCCTTCTTCCTCGCCGATCTCGCCGGCGTGGAGACTCCCATCAACCTCCTCTTCGTCGGGGGATTCGGGATCCTCCTCTCGGTGTGCATCCAGCTGAGCGCGAACCTCACGACGCTCGAAGAGAGGACACGAACGCTCGCGGAGGAGCTCGCGCTGCTCAAGCTCTCTACCGACGACGCACGTCACCGCCACGAGGACAGTCCCCCTCAACTCTGACCGTCAACACACGGCCATGCCTGAGCCGCATCGGCCAGGACGTGTGCTTTGCTGTGCGCGAGACGCACCACGAGGTGAGGTGCCGCGGAACGCGACGTACTGGGGAACGACCAATGCATCACACTCTGCCCCGACTCGCTGCGGCGACGACGAGCGCACTCCTGATCGTCGGCCTCGTCGGGTGCTCCAGCACCCCAGGGCCTTCCCCGACACCAGGAGGGACCCCCGCAGAGGTCACGCGGTTGCCGACGGACGTCCCCGAACCGAGCGCCTCCTCCACAGCCCCCAGCACACCCGTGAACGAGGGCGCCTCGCAGGACCCGGACGACCCGGCCGCCGCGACCGACCCACCGACAGAGCCTGCACCCGGTCCCGGAGCAACGGCCCCGGTGACCGTCACCTTCTCTTATTGGGGATACGACGCAAAGTCGACCTCCGCGATCGCTAATGGCTACGCCGACGTGGTCGATGCACAGGGGACATGCACTCTCACCCTTGAGCGGAACGGGGTCACGGTCGCGGTCGACAGAGCCGCGCTCGCTGATGCGCGGACCACGAGCTGCGGAGAGCTGTCGATCAACGACCCGCAGCTGACGAGCGGAACGTGGGACGCCAAGCTCTCGTTCTCCTCGCCGATCCACTCAGGGGTCTCCACACTCGTAGAAATCGTGGTCCCGTGACGTCACGCTTGCGTTCCGACTTCCTGCGCGTGGTCGCCAGCCTCAGCGCAGCGGCGCTCACCCTGGGTATCGCAGTCGCGGTCACCGTCGCGCCACTGGGCGCGCCGAGGGCTGCAGCAGCCAACCTTGCCGCATTCGACCCCGGGAACCTCGTCTCCGACGCGGTGTTCTTCAACGGCACGGACATGTCGGAAGCCGACGTCCAGCTGTTCCTCAACACCAAGGGGGCAGCCTGCAAGCCCTCGTCGTCCGGCATCCCCTGCCTCAAGTCCTACAGCCAGGCGACACAGGATCGAGCGGCTGACGCTCGCTGCACCCGCCCGTACGTCGGAGCACCTGCCGAGGCAGCCGCCACCATCATCGCCAAGGTCGCTCAGGCTTGCGGGATCAGCGCGCGGGCTCTGCTCGTCATGATCCAGAAGGAGCAAGGGCTCGTCCTCGGCACCGGGGAGACCCTGACGGCGCGCCGCTACCAGATCGCGATGGGCTTCGGATGCCCCGACACCGCCGCCTGCGACGCCCAGTACTACGGGTTCTTCAATCAGGTGTACCGCGCTGCCTGGCAGTTCAAGAACTACGCTCTCAACCCCACGAGCTACAACCACCGCGCGGGTGCGTGGAACAACGTCCGGTTCCACCCCAACGCGGCATGCGGGTCATCTCCCGTCTACATCGCGAACCAGGCCACGGCAGGCCTGTACAACTACACGCCCTACCAGCCGAACGGTGCGGCGCTCGCCGCCGGCTACGGCTCCGGTGACGGGTGCTCGTCGTACGGCAACCGGAACTTCTACTCCTACTTCCAGGACTGGTTCGCCGCGCCCGCCTACGAGACCGTCGGCACGATCGCGACGTGGTACCGAGCAGGCGGCGCCGAGCTCCTCGGGCCTCCGACGGGCAACCAGGTGGCAGTGAACGGTGGCTACCAGCAGACCTTCACCCGCGGGATCGTCTCACTGACATCGTCCGGTGTCGTCACGACGATCGGCGGCGTGAACGCCGGCTACGTCGGCACCGGCGCAGCCTGGGGACCGCTCGGGCTCGCGACCGGAGCCGAACGGTGGACGGCCGCCGGTGGCTGGACACAGGACTTCCAGAACGGGACCGTCTACTACGGTCTGAGCACCGGCTTCTCGGCAGCGCTCGGCTCGATCAACACGCAGTACAAACAGCTCGGAGGCCCAGCGAGCTCGGTCGGTTGGGCTCTCGGGATGCAACGCTGCACAGCAGGTACCTGCTATCAGGACTTCCTCCGGCCGTCGGGTGCCTACGCCTCGATCATCTCGAGCGACTCGACCGGAGCCCACATCATCACGAACGCCATCCGCTCCCGATGGGTGGCGAGCGGTACCACGTCCGGGCTCGGCGCCCCCTTCGCCGACGAAGCGGTCGCCGCCGACGGGAAGGGGTCCTTCGCGAGGTTCACCAACAACCAGCGGGAGGGCATCATCCTCTGGTCAGCGTCGACAGGCGCTCAGGCGTTCGGTGGCCTCTTCCTCGACCTGTGGACGGTGGGCGGCGGAGTCGCCGGACTCGGTTATCCGACGATGACAGAAGCAGCCACGGCCGACGGCAAGGGTTCGTACGTCGAGTTCAGGGGCACCCGGGACGCGATCGCGCTCTGGTCCGCCCCGACGGGTGCGCACGCGTTCGGCGGTGGTTTCTACTCCTACTGGAAGGCGGCCGGCGGAGTCCGCGGACTCGGATACCCGACGATCACGGAGTCAGCGACGCCCGGGGTCACCGGCTCGTACGTCGACTTCACGACCGGCACCCGGCAGGCGAGCGTCTACTGGAGCCCCACGACCGGTACCCACGGCCTGGGTGGACCGGTGCGGGACGCCTGGCTCGCAGCAGGTGGCCTCAACACCCTCGGTTTCCCGTCCACGACCGAGGCGGCCACGCCGGACGGGAGGGGAGCGTTCGTCAACTTCGTCCGGGACAAGTCGCTCAGCTCGGTCGTCTGGTCGCCGACGACCGGCGCGCGGGCGATCACCGGCTCCGTGCACACCCTGTGGGCTGCAGGCGGTGGTCTGTCCGGGCTCGGGTATCCGACCTCGGAGGCGATCGCCACCGCCGACGGCGCAGGCACGATCACGACGTTCAACGGAGCGCGGGACGCCGTCGTCGTCTCGTCACCCACCACCGGCACGCACGCGTTCGGCGGGACGTTCCTCGACGTCTGGAACCGGTCAGGTGGCGTCGCGGGCCTCGGGTACCCGCTCACGACAGAGGCCGCCGTCCCCGGCGCGACGGGGTCGATCGTCGAGTTCCGCAACGGCGGGCGAACCGCCTCGGCTCTCTGGTCGCCGAGCACCGGCACCCACGCTCTCGGTGGCCCTGTGCGGGATGCCTGGCTGCGCACCGGCGGCGTCACGGGGCTCGGATTCCCCACGTCGACCGAAGCAGTGACCGTCGACGGTGGCGGGGCCTTCGTCGACTTCGTCCGCAACGGCCGGACAGGGACCGTGCTCTGGTCCGCCTCGACCGGGGCACACTCGGTCGGTGGACCCGTCCGAGAGAGCTGGGTCCGTTCCGGCGGCGTCACCGGCCTGGGATACCCGACGACCGACGAGACTGCGACGGCCGGGGGAACCGGGTCCTTCGCTACCTTCACCCGCGGCGGAGTCGAGGGGATCGTGCTCTGGAGCGCGCCGACCGGTGCCCACCACTTCAGCGGACGCTCCTACACGACGTGGAAGGCCGCGGGCGGAGTGACCGCGATCGGCTTCCCCACCGCGGACGAGGCACCGGTCGGCACGACCGGAGCCACTCGCGTCCCCTTTACCAACGGCAGCTGGATCGTCCAGAGCGCGGCTTCCGGTTCCTTCGTGGTACCCGCGCAGGTGCAGCTCGCGTGGACCGCACGAGGCGGCGCGACGGGCTCCCTCGGCCTGCCGGTGTCCGTCGCGACGGAGACGGGGACCACGATCTCCCAGACCTTCCAGGGCGGTGTCGTCACCGTGGCGAAGTAGCCAGAACGTGATCGTCCAGCAGTCCTCTCGCACTCGACCCACAGGAGCTCGTCATGAGACTGATCACCGCCATCGGTGCCACGCTGGCACTGACGCTCGGCACCGGTGTGCCGGCATTCTCGCTGGCTGCCGACCGCGCAACGACGACGACCGTGCCGAGCGTGGTCAAGACTGCATCAGACGGGATGGACGACTCCGTCGTCGAGCCCGACATCGACCCGGTCGCAGCGCCCGACACCGCCATGTTCTCCCTGCCTCTCGACGCGCTGCCCCTCGGCACGTCCACCGGACCGGACGTCGATGGATCAACCTCGACGGACGACACCACGCCCCCCTCCCCTTCCCCGGACCCGTCCCCGTCCGAACCGACGCCTGAACCGGAGTCCGGAGCGACGACCGGACCAGACACGGCTGAGATGCCGGAGGACGAGCCGACCACCCCGCCTGAGGCCCCCGAGCAAGACGACACAGGCGTCGGCACGGCACCGAGCACCGACACCGCGGACGGTCAGGACCAGGGGTCCGCTGCCGCCGTCGTCGAGGCCGACCCGGACGTGCGACGCGCAACCGTGGGCGAAGCAGAGGTGGTCGGCGTCTCGTGGACCGGCGAGCAGCCCGACTCCGTCGAGGTCCGCGCGCGCGAGACAGACGGGGAGTGGACGCCGTGGGAGCTTCTCGAGGTGACAGATCCCTCGGGCGAGACCACCACGGGCGGCGCGAGCGAGCCACTCTTCATCGGTGAGGCCACCGAGGTCGACGTGAGGGTCATGCGTGCCGGTGCCCCGGCGGTCACCTCGGTGTCTCTCGTGACCGTCGACCCTGCGTCGAGCACGACGGACGCACAGATCCCCAGCGCCTTCGCGACCGCCCAGGCGACAGCGTTCAGGGCTGGTTCCGTCTCGGTGATCACCCGAGAGCAGTGGGGTGCAGATCCAGCTCTCATGCAGTGGACGCCGCGCTACGCGAAATCCGCGCAGACCGCGGTCCTGCACCACACCGCTGGCAGCAACGACTACGCCGCCGGTGACTCGGCACGGATCGTCCGTGGGATCTATGCCTACCATTCCCAGACGCGCGGCTGGGGCGACATCGGCTACAACGTGCTCGTCGACAAGTACGGCCAGGTCTTCGAGGGGCGGGCAGGAGGCCTCGACCGTGCGGCCATCGGCTCGCACACGGGCGGGTACAACACCGGGTCCTTCGGGGTGTCGATGATCGGCACGTACGACACGGTCGTGCCGCCCGCAGCCCTCAAGGAGTCGGTCGCACGGATCATGGCGTGGAAGCTGGGCGGGTCGTACCAGTTCGACGCCTGGGCGACGAAGGGCTTCGTCGAGATCGGCCATGCGTCGTCTCGCCACCCGGTGGGTACGTGGGTCGTCGTCAACACGATCTTCGGGCACCGCGACGTCTCGACGACCGGTTGCCCCGGGAATGCCGGGTACGCGTTCCTTCACGAGCTCCGCAACAGGGTGAACCTCCTCACGGGTGTCCACCGGAGTGCGATCTGGAGCAAGTGGACGGTGGCCGGCGGCGCTGCGGCACTCGGATACCCGTCCAAGATCGAGTACGCGGCCGGCGTGGGCTCGGTCACCGACTACGACCGCGGTGACCGCCAGGGGTCGATCGTCTGGAGCCAGGCGACCGGGACGCACGTGCTCATCAACACGATCCGTGCTCACTGGCTCGGCTCGGGCGGCGTCGCCGGGTTGGGCTATCCCAAGACCGACGAGACGGTGACGGCCGACGGCCGGGGATCGTACGCCGAGTTCCTCAACGGCGCCCGCGAGGGAATCGTCCTGTGGAGCCCATCGACCGGCGCCCAGTCGATCGGGGGCTCGTTCCTCAACCACTGGCGGGCCACCGGAGGGGTCCGCGGGATGGGCTATCCGCTCATCACCGAGGCGCGTGCTCCCGACGGCGTCGGCTCGTGGGCGCACTTCTCCGCAGGTGGGCGTGTCGCGTCGATCCTCTGGCACCCCACGACCGGCACGCATTCGATCGGCGGACCCGTGCGCGACGCCTGGCTCCGTGTGGGCGGAGTCCTCGGACCGGGGTACCCGACGGTGAGCGAGTCCGCGACGCCGGACAAGAAGGGCTCGTTCGCCACATTCCGCAGCGGTTCCCTCGAGAGCATCGTCCTCTGGAGTGCCTCGACGGGCGCCCACCACCTGAACGGGCCGGCCTACGCCGCCTGGCAGGCGAAGGGCGGCACCACGGGCGTCGGATTCCCGACGGAGGACGAGCGCCTCATCGGCGTGGGGAAGAGCACGTACGTCCCCTTCGCGGACGGAGACTGGATCGTGTCGAACGTCGGCGTCGGTGCCTACCTCGTGCCGAACGCTCTTCGCACCGCCTGGTACGCCCAGGGAGGACCGACAGGATCCCTCGGACTGCCGATCGCCGATGCGACAGGGACGGGACCAGGACTGACTCAGGCGTTCGCCGGAGGCACGTTGTCCCTGTCCTGACGCGACGGGTGCCGGGAGCGGACGCGTTGATCCTGTCCGTTCCCGGCTCTCGGCAACCGGCGAGTGCGTCGAGCTCCCAGCTAGCGCCGTCCGGCCTGCCGGACGGCGAAGGCCTCGCGTGAGCGCAGGCCCGCGACGAGCACCCACCGCAACGGAGCCATGTACCAGGAGCTGTAGCGGGACCGGATGTAGCGGCGCGCGCTCCTGTGGTGAGCCCGGATCATGGGCACGGGCGTGTGACGCCAGGAGGTTCCCTGGTCATGGACCACACGCGCATCCGGGACGTAGACGTTCTCCCACCCGAGCGCCCCGAGCCTCTCTCCGAGGTCGAGGTCCTCGAAGAACATGAAGTACCGCTCGTCGAACCCACCGGCCTGTCGAAAGGCGTCGAGACGCATCAGCAGGAAGGCCCCCGAGAGCCACCCGACAGGTGTCGGCGCGGTCCCTCCGGGCACGACCTGATACCGCGAGCTCCACGGGTTGGACGCCCACACCCGCCCGAAGAGCGCGTGCCCGACTCCCACGCGGACCGACGGTACGGAACGAGCCGACGGGTAGAGCGACCCGTCCGTGTTGAGCAGCGACGGCCCGAGCGAGCCGGCCGAGGGACGTGACGCTCCCACTGCGAGGAGGCGGTCGAGCGAACCTGGTGTGAGGACGATGTCAGGATTCGACACGACGACCCACTCCCCAGGCGCACCTCGGGCGCCGAGGTTCGCCGCAGTGCCGTAGCCGACGTTCCCACCGGCATCGAGGATGCTGACCCCAGGACGAGCACCGACCGTGCGCAGGATCTCGTTCATCGGCCCGTTGTTGACGACGACGAGGTGGGTCGAGCGTCCTGTCGCTGCGGCGATCGACTGCACGAAACGTTCCAGCTCCTCGCCGGGATGGAAGACGACGGTGACGATCCGCACCGCCGCCACGTCGTCCACCTGCTCGTTCACGTCTTCTGTCTCCACGACGTCAGCCCCTCGAGCTCTTGGTCGCGTGGTGCGCGATCGCTCGCTCGTACGCGTCGATGTGGGCTGAAGCCGCCGCAGCCCAGGAGAACTCCCCCGCGCGGACGATCGCGCGCGCGGCGAGATCGCTCCGCGCACGGTCGTCCGCGAGCAGGCGGGTGAGCTCCTCCTGGATCGACCTCGCATCCGTACCGCAGTACGCAACTGCGTCTCCCCCGACCTCAGGGAGCGAGAGCTCTCGCGTGGTGAGGACGGTGGCGCCGCAGGACATGGCCTCGAGGACGGGAAGCCCGAAGCCCTCGCCGAGGCTTGGATAGGCGAGCACCGTGGCCCCGGACAGGAAGCCCGGCAGGTCCGACAGCGGGAGATACCCGGTCCGCCGCACCGTCAAGCCCGAGGGGACACGAGCGATCGCCGCATCGATCCGGTCGTCCCAGCCAGGGCCGCCCGCAAGAACCAGCGCGGGCGGGTCGACGAGGTCGCGCACCGCACCGACCCATCCCTCGATGAGCGCCGGGACGTTCTTCCGCGGCTCCAAGGTTCCGAGAAAGCCCACGTACCGCGCTTCGGAGATCCCGAGCGTCGCACGGACCCGGTCCTGCTCGGCACGACTCGTCGGTACGAAACGCTCGGTGTCGACGCCGTGATACGCCACGCGGAAGCGGCCGGCGTCGGAGGATGACGAGCTCGTGTACCGGAGCACCTCGTCCATCGTCGCCTGCGAGGGGACGATGAGGGAGTCCGCGTGGCGCACCGCACGGCGGGTCGCGCGCCTGAAGAAGGCGGCCTTGGTCCGCAGGTGCAGCTCCGGCGTGCTGAAGAACGTCGCGTCGTGGAGGGTGACGGCTCGAGGGAACGGCAGCAGGGCAGGCATCGTGTAGTGAGGGCTGTGGACAACGTCCGCGCCGACGCGCCGGGCGGTCCGCGCGAGCCCTACCTGTTCCCACAGCATGCGCGCAGCGCGCCGCGCGACGAACGTCGGCGCGACGACGAGGTCAGCGGAGCTGCGGGAGGCGAAGTGCTCCTTGTCCCGTGGCTGGACGACGACAGTCACCTCGACCCCCGCCGCCACGAGCTCAGGGACGAGGGCGTCGACGTACCGCCCCACTCCGCCCAGGTCGGCCGGGATGGACGTCGCGTCGATGAGGACTCGCATTGCTCTCTCTCAGGACAGGTTTCACGACGGAGGTCGGTGTGGTCCACGCGTGCGGCACGCGACCGCACGACCACGGCACCGGTGGCGGCAGGAAGGGCCGTCAGCTGCGGTGGAAGTGTGCTGCGGCCCGCTCTCCCACGCGCTGGACACGTTCCTTGAAGCCAGCAGGCGGTGTCGGCGTCGATGCGGGCGGCTCGAGCACCCGCGCAGAGAGAAGCTCGATCTCTGCCGCGAGCCGGTCCGCCTCGTCGTGCCAGCGCTGTGCATGATGCTCCGCCTCCATGAGGCGGACCTGGTCATGAGCGATGACCCGGTCCCGCCCCACGACGACATGGGACAGCTGCTCGATGAGGAGCGCGTCCCGCTGGGCGAGGGAAGGGTCGACCTCGACCGCCGGCAGCTCCCCCTGCCGGGTCGCCGCGCGTGTCCGGGCCAGTGCCGCGAACCGCGCGTACGCCTCGTTGACCACGCGCTTCTCCTCGGCGACCTGCTCGCTGAAGTCGAGACCGCCCAGCTCGATCTCCGTCATCGCCGCCCGGAGGCTCTCCGGTCCGTCGAAGACGAAACGTTCGAGCCCACGGTCCTTGAAGTAGTTGAGGACCTTCTCCTGGTGGACGGTCGCGAAGGGAACGTTCTGGGAGTACGCGAAGAGCGAGGCGTGCAGCGACGAGACCACGACGAAGTCCATCTGACCCAGGACCGAGTGCAGCTCGAGCGGCTTGAGCCGGGGCAGGATGATCGCGTCCGTGCGGTCGAAGGGGAGCGCACTCATGAAGCTTGCGTCGTGGTTGTAGTGGGTGAAGGGGATGAAGACCTTGCGGCCCTCGAGCGCGTTGATCTGCTCGACGATGTCAGGGCACACGACGAGCGTGTGCGGGACGACGTGGATGCCGATGAGGCGGTCCCCCGGCTCTGCCCCGGGGATCTCGAAGCGGGGCGACTCCAGGGTCGTCGTGGTGCACGGCAGGACGCCGACGTCGTCGACGGAACCGGCCAGTACCGCCGCCTCTGTCGAGTTCCGGGCAGAGACCACCTCGTACTGCGCCAGGTAGCCGAGGTCGTCCGCGGTCTGCCAGACGCCTGCTGCGTTGAGGACGTCACCGGCCACTGGTCGGAAGGCGTCGTAGAACGCGTCGCCTCTCGGCCGGATCAGCTCGCCACCGCCGACGATGGTGAGGTCGACCGACTCGGGCCGGACGTCGAACGGGCTGAGCACCACGACGTCGTCGATGCCCTGCCGCTCCAGCTCCTGGATCCCCGCGAGTCCGATCGCGATGTCGCCGGTGTTCTCACTGACCGAGTCATAGAGCAAGCCGACCCGAGGGCTGGGTGATTCAGATGACATGGGGGGCTTTCTGAGAGGTGAGTGGGGGCAGGGGCGTGATCGCCCCGCGCCTGACCCCGCGCCACTTCTGGAGGTGATAGAGCCAGTTCGTCAGAGAGTAGTAGATCTTTCTCCTACGTCCGTACTCCGGGTCCCGGACGATCCCGACCAGGTCCTTCACCACACCGCGGGCAACCATCTTGGCGACGACCACGTACGACGGGACGGCGACCTCGATGCCGACCTCTCGCAGTCCCTGCGTCTCCTCGAACATCCGGTCGTCGTACTCGCGCAGCGTCATGTCGTTCGAGTGGACGACCGACGCGCGCGCAGCGTAGGCCTTGAACAGGCCTGCGGCGATGAGATCGCGGCCCAGGAGCTGGTCCTCGGCGTAGGACACGTCCCGATAGGGGACCGCTCCGACGAGGACGTCACGTCGGGCGGCCGAGTTCACGTCCGAGTAGAACGTCACGGCATTGCGGACGCCCTCGTCCTGGACGAACGTGTCTTCGTAGAAGAGGGTCGTGCCGAAGCCCGGACCGAACCCGCGGAACACTGCCTGGATCTCGTACTTGAGCAGCGGGAAGCACCAGGGTCGCGGGATCTGGGATCCCATCACCGCGGCGATCTTGTCGTTCATCTCGAACGGCTTGAGGATCTCGTAGAGCCAGCGGGCGTGCGACGGGACCGCGTCGTGGGTGAGGTAGACGACGTACCTGCCCGTCGCGAGCTGGGCCGCGAGGTTGCGCGTCTTGCCGTGACCGAACTCGGTGTTCGGGATCGTGTGCAGCCGGACGTCCGGGTACCGGGCGACGATGTCCAGCGTCGAGTCGGTCGATCCCGAGTCGATGACCAAGACCTCGAAGTCACCGTCGATCTCCTGGACCGAGAGCGCCCCGAGGATGTCGGCGAGGTATCGCTCACCGTTGTAGCTGAGGATCACGACGGTTGCCAGGGGCGTCTCCTCCCGGTCGTCGGCCGCCTGACCGGTCACGATGGGCTCCCGAGCATGTCCGTCCATGTGCGTGTGATTCCCTGTGTCAGCTCCGTGAGGTGCGGGGCACCGAAGTCCTCACAGAAACGGGTGGTGTCGAGAGTGACGTGGTCGACGAACGTCGCGGGCTTCTCGCGGTAGGAGACGTCTGCCCGGCGACCTGTCGCGACCTCGATGCCTCGGACGATCTCCGTCACCGAGTGCCCGACGCCGGACCCCAGGTTGTAGAGGTCTTGACGCGCACCTTCGGTGACAGCGGTCGCGACCATCGCAGCGAGGTCCTCGACATAGACGTAGTCCCGCACCATCGACCCGTCACCGAAGATCGTCAACGGTTCGTCTCTCGCGATCTGCCGCAAGAAGATCGGGATGACGCCTTGGCGCTTCGCCGGGTTCTGCCGCGGGCCGTAGGGATTCGAGATCCGGAAGACCGTGTAGCCGAGACCGTGCTTCCTGTTGAAGTACCGCAGGTAGTTCTCGATCGCGAGCTTGCCGATCGCGTACGGCGACACCGGATACGTCGGGTCGCTCTCTCGGAACGTCCGCCGGTCCTGGTCTCCGTAGATCGCGCCGCCGGTCGATGCGAAGTACACCTTCTCGACACCGGCCTCCGCGCAGAGCTGGAACATCTCGATGCTCGAGGTGATGTTCGTCCGGACATCGAGAGTCGGGTCGTTCTCGGCGGACGCAGGGTCCGTCGTCGAGAGGAAGTGCAGCACCACGTCGCGTCCCGCGACCGCGGCACGGATGTCCGCGACGTTCATGAAGTCGCCGGGGATCTGCTCGACGCCTGCGGCGACGTATCGCGCCGGTGAGTTCCCGAAGCGGTCGAACGCCGCGACCTGGTGGCCACGAGCAGACAGTGCGTCGACCACGTACGAGCCGATGAATCCGTTTCCGCCGACGACGAGGACGTCAGCCACGGAGCTCCCTCTCGACGATCGAGACGAACTGCTGTCCGGAGACGTCCCAGTTCGCTGATGCTGTGCTCGCCGAGGCAGCGCGAGCGTGCTCCGCCTGGTCTTCGCGGTCGAGGACGTCCAGCACCCTGCGAGCCAGTGCGTGCGGCGTCGGTTCGCTGTACTCGATGAACGGGTTGTTCGAGACGAGGGTGTTGTTCGGTGCGTCGTTGACCACGGGGATGACCCCAGCGGCCAGCAGCTCGAGCGGCAGCAACGAGAGGTTCGTCAGGGACAGGACGAGCGCTGCCCCACACCGGTTGTAGAGCTCGTTGAGCTCGGTGACCTTCATGACCTCGTGGTTGACGTACGAGAAGGGGAGGTCGTACGAGGAGACGTCCCATCCAGCAAGGTGCAGGGTGAGGTCGGGCCGTTCGCGCGCGATGAGCTCGAGCGCCATCACGCCGATCTCGAACCCACGGCGGGTCGTGACCGGTCGGGCGTAGAAGAAGACGTCCTTCCGACGCTCGGTGTTCACGTAGGAGTAGTGACGGACGTCCGCACCGAAGGCGAAATAGTCCGCCGCCATCCCGTACTCGTCGTGGAGACGACCGGCGAGCCACGGACCGGCAGTGATCCCGTGGAACCCGAACCGGTAGGTGTTCTCGGCGAACACGTGCTCCGAACCCACCGGGTAGAACGCAGGCTCGTAGTCTTGGACGAAGTAGAACCGGCGCGCGTCGGACGGGTCGAGATACACCGGGTAGGCGGTCTCCCAGCCGGTCGCGAAGATCGCGTCGTGACGAGGATCCACACCCTTGGCAGGGTCGTACTCGGAGAACTTCGCGCGCACGGTCGGGTACGAGGCACTGTCGCGAACGAGCGCCTGGAGATACTTCGCGTCGATGCCGTGCTCGTGCGAGTGGTACAGATACACCGTCGCCTCGTGCCCGGCGTCCTCGAGGTACTTGATGAAGCGGAAGATGTTCTGGTGCCCGCCGCTGGACTCACCCGGCGGGTGCATGATCCAGGCGGTCGAGATCGGCCCGGTCCCCTGGGCGCGAGGGTTCTCCTGCCACGGCGCCGGACGAGACCAGTCGACCCGCAGCGCGTCGTCGTAGCGCACGAGCATCCTGATCTTGTGGCGCTCAGCCGGGACTGCCGTCGCCAGACGGCTGGCCGATCGCTGGAGAGCGGTGACCGTGAACGCCCGGAAGCCTTCCCTGCGTATGTACCGCACGACACGGCTGACCGGATTGATCATGAGTTCCTCTCGACGTCGAACACGCGCCCTCAGGGCGGATCGAACCGTCCTGCCCCAGTGCGCAACACTATCTCGGGTCTGCGACCGGTGGCTGCCACACGGGGAGGAGGCCGGAGGCCGCAGCAGCCTCCAGTGTCGGAGCGTCCGCGTCCTTCGCGGACAGGATCGGCGTCAGCGTGCGACCGTCCCGTCCGAGAGTCGGCCACTCGATGCCGATCATGGGGTCCATCGGGTCGATACCGTGCTCGCGCCCGGGCGAGTACCCGGTCGAGCACAGGTACATCACGGTTGAGCTGTCCTCGAGGGAGATGAACGCGTGGCCGAGTCCCTCGCCGATGTAGATGGCACGCCGGTCGACGTCGTCGAGAAGCACCGAGTCCCAGACACCGAACGTGGGCGAGCCGACGCGGATGTCGACGACGACGTCGAGGACGGCCCCCGAGGGGCACGTGACGTACTTCGCCTGTCCCGGGGGGACGTCGGCGAAGTGCAGGCCACGCACGACCCCCGCCTGCGAGACGGACCAGTTGGCCTGGGCGAGCTCGAGGTCGTGCCCGACGGCCTCGCGGAACGCGGAGCCCTTGAAGTACTCGAGGAACACGCCGCGGTCGTCAGCGAACGACGTCGTGGTGATCTCCCACGCGCCTGGCACCTTCAGCTCTCGATACTGCATACCCACTCAGCTCCCAGATTCGTCTTCACAGCCCGATGAAGGCAGGATATCGGGCGACGAGCGTCACCAGAACGTGCACATCATGGCATGTACGCACTGACGACGATGAGCTGACGACGGATCTGGGGAACATCATGCGATGGACAGTCACGGGTGCCACGGGCATGCTCGGCACGGATCTCACCACGCTCTTGCGCGAGCGCGGTGATGACGTCGTGGCGCTGGGTCGCAGCGAGCTCGACATCACCGACCCGGGTGCCGTCGAGGCAGCGATCGAGGGTGCCGACGTCGTGGTCAACTGCGCCGCCCACACGGCCGTCGACGCAGCCGAGGATCACGAGAGCGACGCCTTCCTGGTCAATGCTGTCGGACCGTCGACCTTGGCACGGGCGACGGCGGCGCGCGGACAGCGTCTGGTCCACTTCTCGACCGACTACGTGTTCGACGGGGACGGACGCTCACCGTACGAGGAGGACGCACCGATCAGACCTCGCTCCGCCTACGGGCGGACGAAGGCTGCGGGCGAGTGGGCGATCCGGTCGCAGCAACCCGACCACCTCATCATCCGCACCGCGTGGCTCTACGGGGCTTCGGGCCCCTGTTTCCCCAAGTCGATCGCCAACGCCGCGAGCACACGTGACACGCTCCAGGTCGTCGACGACCAGGTCGGACAACCCACCTGGACCCGCGACCTCGCCGACCTCGCCGTTCGTCTCGTCGTCGCCGACGCGGTGGCGGGTACGTACCACGGGACGTCCCGTGGCTCGGGCTCGTGGTTCGACTTCGCACAGGCCGTCGTGAGCGCTGCCGGACGTGATCCGAGGATGGTCGAGCGGACCACGAGCGACGCACTCGCCCGCCCTGCACGCCGTCCGCCGTACTCCGTCCTCGGTCACGACGCCCTCCGCGCCGTCGGCGTCGAGCCCATCGGGGACTGGCGGGAACGCTGGGCGGCAGCAGCCCCCCAGGTGCTCGCCCGATCCTGAACCGGTCTGGTCCAGTTCGCTAGGCTGTCAGTCAGCCCCCCTCACGCACCAGGAGATCTCATGCGTCTGCTCGTCACCGGCGGAGCCGGGTTCATCGGCTCCAACTTCGTCCACCAGACTGTCCGCGAACGCCCCGACGTCGAGGTCACCGTGATCGACGCCCTCACCTATGCGGGAGACAAGACATCTCTCGATCCGGTCGCGGACTCCGTCCGCCTCGTCGAGGGCGACATCACCGACCGCGACCTGGTCGACCGTCTCGTCGGGGAGAGCGACCTCGTGGTCCACTTCGCTGCCGAGTCGCACAACGACAACTCGCTGCACGACCCGTGGCCCTTCGTCCAGACGAACCTCATCGGCACCTTCTCGATCCTCGAGGCGGTGCGCAAGCACGGCGCCCGGTACCACCACATCTCGACCGACGAGGTCTACGGTGACCTCGAGCTGGACGACCCCGCGAAGTTCACGGCCGAGACCCCGTACAACCCGTCGAGCCCGTACTCGTCCACCAAGGCCGGCAGCGACCTGCTCGTGCGCGCGTGGGCTCGCTCGTTCGGGATCCAGGCGACGATCTCGAACTGCTCGAACAACTATGGGCCGTACCAGCACATCGAGAAGTTCATCCCGCGACAGATCACCAACCTCATCGACGGCGTCAAGCCTCGCCTCTACGGCAAGGGTGAGAACGTCCGCGACTGGATTCACGTCGAGGACCACAACGCAGCCGTCTGGACGATCATCGACAAGGGTCGCGCTGGTGAGACGTACCTCATCGGGGCCGACGGCGAGAAGAACAACCTCGAGGTCGTCCATGCGCTCCTCGAGGCCTTCGGGCTCGACGCGGACGACTTCGACCACGTGAAGGACCGTCCCGGACACGACATGCGCTACGCCATCGACTCGTCCAAGCTCCGCGACGAGCTGGGCTGGCGCCCGCGATACACGGACTTCGACGAGGGCCTGCGCGCGACGGTCGAGTGGTACCGCGCGAACGAGTCGTGGTGGCGACCGGCCAAGGCTGCGACGGAAGCCAAGTACGCGGCAGCCGGTCACTGAGACGGACGACGACACGTGCCGAGCGGCACGTGTCGTCGTCTGGACGAGCGCTGGTTCGACGAGGCTGGTGATCAGTGACCGGTGTCAGCACTCTCGAGGAGACCCAGCAGGTACGTTCCGTACCCCGACTTCACGAGCTTCTCAGCCCGCTCACGGAGCTCGTCGTCGGAGAGGAACCCACGACGCCAGGCGATCTCCTCCGGGGAGCCGATCTTCAGCCCCTGCCTGCTCTCGACGGTACGCACGAAGTTCGAGGCGTCGGTCAGCGAGTCGAACGTTCCTGTGTCGAGCCAGGCGGTCCCGCGCGGGAGAACCTCGACCTGGAGCGTGCCCGCCTCCAGGTACGCCCTGTTCACGTCGGTGATCTCGTACTCGCCACGAGCCGACGGCTTGAGATTCTTGGCGATCTCGACGACGTCGTTGTCGTAGAAGTACAGCCCAGGCACCGCAAAGCTGCTGCGTGGGTTGGCAGGCTTCTCCTCGAGGGAGATCGCCTTGAAGTTCTCGTCGAACTCGACGACGCCGTACGCCTGCGGGTCAGCAACCTGGTAGGCGAAGACGGCCCCGCCGACGATGTTCTCGAACCGCTGGAGCCTGCTGCCGAGGCCCGGGCCGTAGAAGATGTTGTCTCCCAGCACGAGCGCGGAGGGTTCAGAGCCGACGAAGTCCGCCCCGAGGACGAAGGCCTGGGCCAGACCGTTGGGCTCCGCCTGCACGGTGTACGAGATGCTGATCCCGAACTGCGACCCGTCTCCGAGGAGTCGCTCGAACTGCTCAGCGTCGTGAGGGGTCGTGATCACGAGAACGTCGCGGATGCCCGCGAGCAGCAACGTCGAGAGCGGGTAGTAGATCATCGGTTTGTCGTAGACGGGCACGAGCTGCTTGCTCACTCCGAGTGTGATGGGGTGCAACCGCGTGCCGGAACCGCCGGCCAGAATTATCCCTCGCATGGAAGCACAGTCTGCCTCAAGAAGTCACGACAACCCAACGCACCGCGGGCGGGACGAGATCTCCTCAAGGTCAGACTGATAACATCACCCGGGCATCAGCAGGACCAGACGTAGGGAGAGGAACGCCCGAGGGCGGACATCGAATGAGTGACACCCACCGCACGATGAGCGCCGAAGACCACTCCTCAGCGGACGGCGCAGCCCCCGACGTCGGCGGCACCTCCGGCACGGCCGACCGCACCACCAAGACCGGTGCGGTCTCCCGCGCACGCGCAGCCCAGACCTGGCTCTTCGGACTCCACCCCGTCATCCAGTGGACTCTCGTGTCTCTCGGCTTCGTGCTCCTCGCCGGGGTCCTTGCCGCGAAGTACATCCCCGCACACCCCGCCATGTCACGCGCGGACGAATGGGTGTACATCGACGCGGTGGACAAGGCGTCGCACGGCGAGATCACGCGGATGGGTGCGTTGATCGACGAGTACTCGCTCGAGCTCATCTCCTGCCGCGGCATCGAGCTCTTCGGCCCGATGGGCTCTCCGTGCGAGGGCCCCATCGTGCAGTCCGAGTACCCCTACGAGGGGGGCAGGACGTCTGCCGACATCCACTCACCTGTATACTTCTTCATCACCGCCTGGACGGCGAAGCTCATCATGCCCGTCCTGGACATCTCCGACCTGCTGACGGGCGCTCGTCTCACCGGCGCGATCTGGCTCGGACTCGGACTTGCAGCGACAGTCGCGCTGGCGCGCAACCTCGGCGCATCGCGGACGGCGTCGGCCGCTGTCGCGTTCATGCTTCTCGGCTCGACGATGGTCCGCTGGACGAACACCTACGTCACGCCCGATGCTTTCAACATCCTGGCCGGCGCCCTCCTCGCGCTGGCGGCAGTCAAGTACGTCCGGAGCGAGTGGCGAGCCTGGCCGCTTCTCGTCCTGTCGGGCATCGCGGTGGCGATCAAGGCGCAGAACTTGTTCGCGGTCGGTCTCGCCGCCCTCGTCCTCCTCGTCATCGCCGTCGTCAGGTGGCGTGACGAGTCCGTCGACAGCAAGCGGATGATCGGTGTCGGCCTCGGCGCGGGCGTGATAGCCGTCGTCGTCCAGGCCGGATACCTCAAGCTCCGCGAGGTGTGGGCTATCGGTGAGGTACCGATCATCGATGCTGTGCTGACCGTGGACCCCTGGACCGCCTACTCCCAGACCACGGTCTTCATGGAAGGGATCATCCTCGGTCCCGACCAGGGGTGGCTCCCCGGCCTCAATGCCGCTGCGACCACCGGTGCGCTGCCGAGCATCATGCCGATCCATGTCAGCTGGCTCCTGATCGGTGGGCTCATCGCCGCGTCGCTGTTCGTCCGCAATCTCACTCTCATCCAGTCGGTCTTCGCACGTTCGACCTTGTTCGCGCTGCTCTTCGGCGCTCCGCTGCTGTACGTCGTGCTCTTCTTCGTCAACGGACAGACCTTCGCGCTGCCCCAGCGGTACGGCGTCGTCCTCCTTCCGGCCTTCGCCGTGGTCACGGCGATCGTCGCCGACAGGCGATGGGTCGCGTGGGGGCTGCTCGCGATCGGCGTCGCGACCTACGGCGAAGCTGTGGTCCACTACTCCCTGCGATGACGCCGTCCATCACGGTCGTCGTCGTCAACTGGAACGGAGGTCCGCTCCTCGCGACGTGCCTCAAGAGCGTCGTCGACGAGTCGCACCGCTGTGCAGAGACGACTGGTCGAGACGTCGAGATCGTCGTCGTCGACAACGGTTCGCGCGACGGCTCTCAGGACGTCACCGGCACGTATCCGGGGGTGCGACTCGTCCAGCTCCCCGACAACCGCGGGTTCGGGGCCGGTGTCAACGTCGGGATCGCCCGGTCGACCGGGGACTACGTCGTGCTCGTGAACAACGATGCCGTCGTCTTCCCGGGGTTCCTCGATGCCCTGGCACGACCGCTGGACCTCGACGACCAGGTCGGCGCCGTCACGGGACTCGTCCTGCTCGCCGGGGCCTTCGCACCGGGGCCCGGCGACGGCACCAGGACGTTCCGCGGGCGAGGACCGACCGTCTGGCACCGACTCCCCGCAGGCGCGAAAGGTCGACGGCTCGTCAACTCCCGGGGCAACACCGTCTCGCGTTCGGGAAACGGAGCGGACGTCGGCTGGCTCGAGCCGATCGACAACGACCCCCTCGTCCCCGCCGAAGGCTCGACCACCACACAGGTCTTCGGGTTCAACGGCGGAAATGCAGCGCTTCGACGCACCGCGCTCGTCTCGGTCGGTGGCTTCGACGAGAGCCTCTTCATGTACTACGAGGACACCGACCTCTCCTGGCGACTGCGACACCGCGGCTGGGACGTGCTCCACGCACCAGGAGCCGTCACCGACCATCAGCACTCCGCGAGCTCGGGTGCCGACTCCACCTTCTTCGCCGTCCACAACGCCCGGAACCGGCTCGTCGTCGCGCTCGTCCACGGGCCCTGGACGATGGTCCTGCGCGCCTATGGCCGCACGCTCGTCCGGCTCGCTCGAGGACCACGGCGCGGCCCGACAGCCACAGCACTCGCGCAGGCCCTCCGTCGTGTCCCGACCGACGTGCGACGGCGGCGAGACCTCGCCCGGCACGCAACCGTGCCGATCGAGAGCATCACCCCCCTGCTCGAAGACGACTGAGTCCCGGTCGTCCCCTGCAGCACCACTGAGAGGATCCACGCATGTCGCTCCCCCACGGGGCACATCCCAGCGACAATGCCGCAGCGCTGTCCGTCGCCATGGTCGTCGAGCAGTGCTGGCGCCCGGCTCCGGGGGGCTCCGGCCGGTACATCGTGGAGCTCGCCACCGAGCTGGCGCGTTCAGAGGACGTCACGCTGCGCGGCGTCGCCGCACGCCACCCGACTCCCCCACCCCTCGGCCTTCGCCCTCCGCTACCGATCGATCACTCCCGTCTGCCGTCGCACCTGCTCGTCCGCGCCTGGGACCGCCTCGGACGTCCCCGCGTCGAGGACATCGTCTCCGGACCGACCGACGTCGTCCACGCCACGACGTGGGCGCTGCCGGCGACCGAGCGGCCGCTCGTCGTGACGATCCACGACCTGGCTTTCCTCAGGTTCCCCGAGCACTTCACGCCGCGTGGACGTTCCTACTTCACGCGTGCGGTGGCCAGAGCGAAAGAACGTGCGGACGTCATCCTCGTCCCGTCCGAGGCGACGGCGGCGGACTGCTACGAGAACGGCTTCGACCCCGACAGGGTGCGGGTCGTCCCGCTCGGTCTCACCACCATTCCCACGACGGCCCACGACGTCGCCGCGTTCCGTGCGCGCCACGGGCTGCCGGACCGGTTCGTCCTGTGGTGCGGAACCCTTGAGCCGCGCAAGAACCTCGACGGTCTGCTCGCCGCGTTCGCGCAGGTCGCGGACGGCGACGGGGACCTCGACCTCGTCCTCGTCGGCCCGCCCGGCTGGGGCGCCGAGGCCGCCCCGGTCGCGGAACGTCTCCGGCCCCGCGTGCACACCCTCGGGTTCCTCGACGACGCCGACCTGCACCTCGCGTACGCCGCGGCAGCCGCATTCGTGTTCCCCTCGCACTGGGAGGGCTTCGGTCTGCCCGTCCTCGAGGCGATGGGCCACGGGATCCCGGTCGTGACATCAGCCAACTCCTCGATGGCGGAGGTCGCCGGGTCCGCGGGCGTGCTCGTCGACCCCTCAGACCCGGCAGCGATCGCCGACGGCATCCGTACGGCCGTCGGCGCCGACCGTTCTCGACTCGCAGCCCAGAGCCTCGACCGCGCTCGCGACTTCACATGGCGGCGGACCGCCGAGGCGACTCGAGCCGCCTACGAGGAAGCGCTCGCGTCGCCCGGCCGATAACGGTCTCGAGTACCGGACCCGCTAGTATCGACCTCGCTCCCCCCACGCTGTCCCGCTGTGCGTCGTCCCGCCCAGCGGTAAGAAGGAAGTGCACATGTCGGAGACCGCATCCGTGAACCGTATGAAGGCTCTCGCCGAGCTGGAGCTCAAGCCTGTGGGAGCCCAGCCCGGGTTCTTCCGGGGCACGATGGCGTCGGTCCGCGACATCGTCGGTCACCGCGAGCTGCTGGGTCTGCTCATCAACCGCGAGCTCCGGGCGCGTTACAAGGACAGCTCGCTCGGCTTCATCTGGAGCCTGTTCAAGCCGATCACCCAGATGATGATCTACTACCTGGTGCTCGGCCAGTTCCTGCAGATGGCCCGAGGAATCCCGGAGTTTGCGATCTTCGTGTTCTCGGGCCTGACGATCTGGACCCTGTTCAACGAGATCGTCGGCGGAGGAACAGGTTCCATCGTCGCCAACTCCGGCCTGGTGAAGAAGGTCTACCTCCCCCGCGAGATCTTCCCGCTCGCCACGGTCGGGTCGTCACTGGTGAACTTCGCCATCCAGTTCGGCGTGCTCCTCCTCGGCACGGTCCTCGTGCTCGACCTCCCACGAGGGACGAACCTCGTCTACGTCCCTCTGGCGATCGTGCTCGTGGTGGTCTTCGCGACGGCGCTCGCCCTGCTCATGTCAGCGCTCAACGTGTACCTCCGAGACGTCCAGCACCTCATGGAGATCGTCATGATGCTGCTGTTCTGGGCCTCGCCGATCGTCTACGGCTACCGCTACGTGTACGAGTTCTTCGGCAGCGGCTGGCTCAACGAGCTCTACCTGGCCAACCCGGTCACCCTCGCCGTCCTCGCCTTCCAGCGCGGCATCTGGGTCGCCGGCGCGGACCAGCCCTTCCCGGACCACATGTCCCTGCGAATGCTCATCGCGCTCGCCGTCTCGATCGCCCTCCTCTGGATCAGCCAGCGCATCTTCGCGCGGCTCGAGGGCAACTTCGCTCAGGAGCTCTAGAACTGATGCCCACCCCCACGATCATCCGCGCGACGGACGTCTCCAAGCAGTTCTCGCTCCACCAGGACAAGTCGCTCAAGGAGCGGGTCTTCAACGTCCGCCGACGCAACGAGCACGTCGACTCCTTCTGGGCGTTGAAGAACATCGACCTCGAGATCACCGCCGGCACCACCGTCGGGCTCGTCGGAGCGAACGGTTCGGGCAAGTCGACCCTTCTCAAGGTTCTCGGCGGCATCATCCAGCCGACGACAGGAACGGTCGCCACCCGTGGCCGCATCGCCGCCCTCCTCGAGCTCGGTGCCGGGTTCCACCCGGACCTCTCCGGCCGCGAGAACATCTATCTCAACGCATCCATCCTCGGGATGTCTCGTGCGGAGACCGACCGCCAGATGGACGAGATCATCGCGTTCTCCGGCATCGAGAGCTTCATCGACACCCAGGTGAAGTTCTACTCCTCCGGCATGTACGTGCGCCTTGCGTTCTCGGTCGCCATCCATGTGAGCCCGGATCTCCTCCTCGTCGACGAGGTGCTTGCCGTCGGTGACGAACCGTTCCAGCGCAAGTGCATGGACAAGATCCGCAGCTTCCAGTCCGAGGGCGGGACCATCCTCCTCGTCAGCCACTCGGCGGACCAGATCGGCGAGCTCTGCGACCGGGCGGTCCTCCTGCGCAAGGGGGACATGCTCTACGACGGCGAGCCCAAGCTCGCGCTCCGTGAGCTGCGCGCCGGGTACGAGGAGGACCGGGTGGAGGAGACGGTCGACGCCGAGCACCCCGCGGGCGACCCGCTCGCCCGCATCGAGAAGGTCGAGATCCTCGGTTCCGACGGGCGCGCGGTCGAGGAGATCGAGACAGGCGACGACATCACCGTGCGGATCCACGTGAACCCCCGTGAGCCGATCCCCGGCTGGATGGCTGCAGTGTCCATCGAGACGCACCTCGGGCAGTCGCTCTTCCGGTTCAACACCCAGACCGTGGACCTCGACCTCGGTCCGTTGTCGTCCGCACGCACCGTCGAGTTCCGGCTGCCGAACGTGCTCCTGGGTGAGGGTCGCTACTTCATCAACGTCGGCATCGGTGACGCGGCTGGAGCCACGATCGACCGGCTTCCTCAGGTCGCCACCCTCGTCGTCCAGGGCCGCTACGTCGGCACGGGTGTTCTCGGGATCTCACCGACGATCCACCTCTCCTGACAGTTCTCGGCCCACGACGGTCGATCAGACCGGCGCGGCGCTCCCGTCGCCGATGACCACCCGTGGTACCCCGGCCCAGACGGCAGGGTCCGTCACACGCCGCCCGTCGACGAGGAGCCGGAGGCCCGGCACCTCGGCGGGAGTGACCGTCCTGTACTCGGCGTGGTCGGCCTGAACGAGGGCGACGTCGACGCTCTCGCCATAGTGGTACGCGGCGAACCCGAGGCGTTCCAGCTCTGCGTCCGTGTACATCGGGTCGTGGACGAGCACGGTGGCACCACGCGTGCGCAGCGCCTCGACCGTCGTGAACACACCGGAGAACGCCGTCTCCTTCACTCCCCCGCGGTACGCGGCGCCGAGGACCGCGACGCGCAGCCCGTCGAGGGAGCCGAGCAGCGACTCCGCCTGAGCGACGATCCGCTCGGGCACGGCGGCGTTCACAGCGCGCGCCTCGCGCACGATCGACGCGTCGGGGTCGACGGAGAGGTACAGGCGCGGGTAGACCGGGATACAGTGCCCACCCACGGCGATGCCCGGTCGGTGGATGTGGCTGTACGGCTGGGAGTTGCAGGCGTCGATGACCGCGTACACGTCGATGCCGACCTTCTCCGCGAACGCCCCGAACTGGTTGGCGAGCCCGATGTTCACGTCCCGATAGGTGGTCTCAGCGAGCTTCGCCATCTCGGCAGCCTCCGCAGAGCCGAGGTCCCACACACCGTTGGCGCGAGGCAGGTCGGGTCGCTCGTCGAACTCGAGGACGGCCTCGTAGAACTCGCGAGCACGGCGGGCGCCCTCGTCGCTGAGCCCACCGATGAGCTTGGGGTACTTGCGCAGGTCCGCGAAGACGCGACCGGTGAGGACGCGCTCCGGCGAGAAGACGAGGTGGAAGTCCGTCCCCTCCGTCAGCCCGGAACCGGCCTCCAGCATCGGCTTCCACCGGCCGCGTGTCACGCCGACCGGGAGCGTCGTCTCGTAGGAGACGAGCGTGCCGGGCGTGAGGTGCTCGGCGAGCGACGCCGTCGCGGCGTCCATCCAGCCGAAGTCGGGCGCCGCCGTCTCTTCGTCGACGAACAGCGGGACCACGAGCACGACGGCGTCGGCGCCCGGGATCGCGTCTGCGTAGTCGGTCGTGGCACGGAGCCTGCCTGCGGGGACGAGCGCGGCGAGCTTCTCCCCGAGGAGAGCCTCGCCCGGGAACGGCTCGGTCCCGGAGTTGACGAGGTTCACCACCGTCTCGTTGACATCCACCCCGACCACGTCGTGGCCCTGGTCGGCGAACTGGACGGCGAGGGGGAGGCCGATCTTCCCGAGAGCCACTACGGCGATGCGCACAACAACCTCTGTTCGTCAGGTCTGGTGGGACGGTCGAGCTGAGCAGCCCCCACTCTAGGGCAGCGGTGCCGGTCGGCCGGCGCCTGTGAGGAGCCGTGCGACGATCCGGTCCCCCACGAGCGCGTCCGTCTCGAAGGACAGCTCGCCGCTCGCGACGTCGGCCGCGGCCTTGGCCCCCCGGATCGCAGCGGCATCGAGCGTGCGGAGCGACTCGACGCATGCTGCGACGTCGAAGCCGTCGCTCACGACACCCAGGCGGTGGCGCTCGACGAGGCGCGCCATCTCGACGCTCGGGCCGACAGCGATCGCGAGGCGCGCCTGCACGTAGTCGAAGAACTTGTTCGGGAGCGTGAAGCGGGCATTGGTGTGGGTCGGTGGGATCCAGAAGACTCCCACGTCGTACGCGTTGAGCCTCGCAGGCAACTCGCCCGGCGCGACGGGGTCACGAAATCGCACCCTGTCGCAGTCCTCTGCCCGGTCCTTGAGCTCCTGGAGGTAGCGGCCACCGTCACCCCCAGGGAGGAGATAGAGATCGAGCGTGTACCGCTCCCCGAGCTCGCGCGTCACGTCGATCATCGTCTCCAGGCTCCGCCCGTGGATCGCGGCCCCGCTGTGCACGAGCCGGACCGTGCCCGCGTCGACCGGACCGGGCCGCAGGTCGAGGTACGGCGACGAGTTGCGCATGACCTCGGCCGAGACGCCGAAGTGTTGACCGTAGAGGTCGGCGATCGAGTCGCACACGGTGGTCACGGCCGCGCTCCGTGGGAGGTACCTCTGGCACAGGTGAGTCATGAACGGGGCTACGAGGAGCCGCCAGGACCGCACGTGCGTGCGCTCCTCGGGTGCCCACTCGTGCATGTCGGCCCAGACCGGGGCGCTCGAGCGCTCCGCGACCGCGTGAGCGAGCCCCAGGACCCGTGCGTCGTTCGCGACCACGACGTCGAACGTCCGACCTGCGAGCACCTCGAGCGCATACCTGACCGCGGGTGCAGACAGCTCGGCCGCGGCGTGACGGCGCAGCGCGAGGAGGACGACTCCCCGTGGGGTCTGGGGCAGGGTCGCAGCACCGTCGGGGATGCGCAGATGCTCGTCCGCGCCTTCGGGACGCGGTCCGAAGCCGATCGTCGTCACGTGCCCGCGGCGGGCCAGGACGCTGACCTGGCGCAGGACCCTGGCGTCGGAGTGGATCGGGGAGAGCGAGACGCACAGGATCCGTGGGCGGCTCTTGCCACCTGGTGTCTGCGCAGTGCCTGCTGTGCTCGTGGTGCTCACGCGTTGTCCCCCGCTCGTCGACGTCCCAGCAGATTCTCCACCGCATCCAGCCACGGCGCCGAGAGTCGCTCGGCGCTCAGCGCGTCGGCTGCACGATGGCTCGCAGCCTTGAAGTCGGTGACCGCTTCCGGTCGCAGCGTCGCGAGCGCACGGGCCGTGTCCTCGACCGTGAACCCGTCGGCCACGACACCCAGCCCGTGCTCGGTGACGATCCGTGCCATCTCGGGAGACGGCCCCACGACCACGGCGAGCCGAGCCTGGACGAACTCGAAGAGCTTGTTCGGCAACGCGTGCAGCAGGTTGAAGGTCGTCGGCGGGCAGACGAACACCCCGACGTCGTAGCCCGTGAGCACAGGCACGATCTCCTCGAACGGCACCGGGGGGAGCACCCGGACGACCCCACCGGCAGTCTGCGCGCGCTCCCCGAGCTCGGCGATGTACGAGGTGTCGCCCGGGGCGAGCACGAGGTCGAGCGTCACGGACCCAGGGCTACGAGACTCGGCGAGCGCGACCGCGTCGATCATCGTCTCCAGCCGCCGGGCTCGTCCGGCGATGCCGATGTGGACCAGCCGCACAGGGCTGCCCACCCGCGTCGGAGCGAGGTCAGGCCGGAAGGCCGCAGCGTTGGGTACGACGAGCGGACGGACGCCGAACGTACGCTCGTACTCGTCCGCGATCCCGGGCGCGACGGTCGTGGCAGAGGCGACGCTCCGGACCGTACGGCACGCCCACGTCATGAGCGGCCCGACGAGGAGCCTCCACAGGAGACGGTCTTCTCCTTGCCGCGGCGCGTACTCATGCAGGTCGCTGTGCACCCCTGCTCGTGGCTCGAGCGCGAGAGCGAGCGGAGCAGCGAGAGCGTCGTTCGCGACGACGACGTCCATCGACCCGGGCGGGAGCGCGTCGAGGACGAACGCGATCCGCGGCGAGCCGAGGTACAGCCGTCGGTGCAGGCGCAGCGCGAGGAGCGCCGGGCCGATGAACCGCCCGACGGGCCCCGGACGCCACGGGGCCAGCTCGTCGGGGACCCGGACGTGTCGGACGACGCCGTCCGGCGCAGGCCCGTACCCGCACGTCGTGACGTCCGCGACCGTCGAGAGGAGCCGCACCTGGCGCAGGACGCGCGGGTCACGAGCGATCGGCGAGAAGGAGAGGACGACCACGCTCGGGCGGGATCCCATCACCCGGCGAGCCTGTCTGCGTCGCTGCGCGACCGCACGTCGACGACCGGCTCGAGGTCGACCAGGGCGTCGTCCCACCGGTCCCCGAGCGCTCGCCGGTAGACGTCGAGGAGGCGGACGCTCTCGCCCTCCCACGTGAGCTCGGTCGCGGCACGGTAGCGCTCCGGGTCGGCGATGACACGCAGGATCGTCCGGGCCATGACGCGCGGCTCCTCGGACTCGAAGACTTCTCCGACTCCGTGCTGCTCGACGATCTGTCGGGTGTCCGGGAGGTCTGCTGCGACGATCGGCAGGCCACCGTGGATGGACTCGAAGAGCTTGTTCGGCAACGACCACCGATAGCTCAGGCACGTAGGGCGGACGAAGACGATCGATGCGTCGGCGTCGGCGAGCGCGAGCGACACCTCGTCCGAGGGCACCTTTCCGACGAAGTGCACCCGGCTCGCGACACCGTCGTCGCGGGCACGCGTCCGCAGACTGTCGACATACCCCGCTGCGCCGTAGCCGAGCACGACGAGATGGACGTCGTCAGGGAGCTCGACGAGCGCGTCGATCGTCTCCTCGAGGCCCCTGTTGGTGGTGATCCGTCCGCCGTAGGCCAGTACCCGGGATCCCGGTCCGAGGCCCGCCAAGGCGCGGAGGCGGCCCTCCTGGCGGTCTGTGGTGCGCTGTGCGGCAGGGGGGATGTTGCGGACGAGCACAGGCTTGTGCCCGAGACCGTAGGTCGTCTGCAGGTAGCTCGCGATGCTCGGCGAGACGGTGATCACGGCCGCCGCGCGGCGGATCCCACGACGCTCGATCCATCGCTCGACGTGTGTCGCGAGAGGTCGTCGACCTGCGACGTTCCGACGGGTCCACAGCTCGTGCGAGTCGTACACGAACGGCACCTGGAGCTCGTTCGCGATGGTCATCGCCGGGTGGAGGGTGTTCGCGTCGTTCGCGTGGACGACGTCGGGGCGCCACTGCGACGCCGCGTCGGCGGCGCTGCGCCAGTAGGACCACAGGACGACCGCGCTCAGAGGACGCAACGCGAGCCGTCCCGCTCGGGAGCGGAGGATGCGATCGGGCAGCGCCGTCTTCGGGGCGGGCGGTGCCGCGGCCACAGCAGGCTGCGCAGACTGAGATGCCGTCGTGACCTCCGACGTGGGTCCCGCCGCGCCGCGACCGCGACCCACGTCCTCGGTCGCGCGGGTCGCGACCGGAGCAGGACCGCCGGAGAACCGCCGGTAGGCCCGTGCGAGCGGGGCCAGGTGGTGGAAGAGCTCGAACGTCGACAGCCGCTCGAGCACGACGCCGCTCTCGAGCCGCCACACTCCCGCCGGGTAGCCTGCCGCGGGCCGCGCGATGGCGAAGATCCGGACGTCGGCGCCCGCCTCGACGAGTGTCGCGGCCGACTTGAGCACCCGGGTGTCCGAGTGACAGTCGTTGTAGACGAGCACGGCGACCCGCGGTCTGCGCGCGCGCAGCACCGGTCCCCGTCTCTTGTCGTCCACGCTCCTCTCCTGATCGAGGTCGTGATCTCTCATGTGACTCCCCCTGCTGTGGTGCGTGGTACCTCGTGCGCGGTCAGGCCAGCGAGCGCGGCCTGGTGGGCGAAGTCGGGCACGGCTGCCACGACCTCGTCGAAGGTGCCGTGGGCGACGAGCTCGCCGTCGCGCATGAAGCACACGATGTCGCTGTGCCGGATGGTCGAGAGGCGGTGCGCGACGACGATGAGGGTCAGCTCGCCCCGCAGCTCGGTGATGGCGCTCGTGACGGCCGCCTCGGTACTCGTGTCGAGCGAGCTCGTGGCCTCGTCCATGATGAGGACGAGCGGGTCGGAGTAGAGCGCTCGGGCGATGCCGAGCCGCTGGCGCTGGCCGCCCGAGAGTCCGAGCCCCCGCTCGCCGACAGGTGAGTCGATGCCCTTGGCGCGTGCCTCGATGACGTCGAGTGCCTGGGCACGCCGCAAGGCGTCGCGCACGCGGTCCTTGTCGACGAGGGCGTCGTCCCACTCGAGGGCGACGTTCTGGGCGACCGTGGCGTCGAAGAGCGAGACGTCCTGGGGGACGTACCCGACGCGGGAACGCCACGAGTCGAGGGCGAGGACCAGCGGGGTGCCTCCGACGCGCAGCTCGCCGCCCGACGGCTCGAGGAGGCCGAGGACGATGTCGACGAGCGTGGACTTGCCGGAACCGGACGCACCGACGAGGGCGACGGAACGCCCGAACGGGATCCGCAGGGTCACGTCGCGGACTGCCGGCGTGACCCCGGTCGGGTAGGTGAAGGTCACCTCGTCCAGGTCCAGGTATGCCGCGTCGTCGGGGACGGGCAGCTGGACCGGCCCGTCGGAGCGGGCCGTGAGGTACCCCTGCCCGCGGCGGATGTCCTCGATGGCGGTCTGGGCGAACGGGAGGGCTGCGGCGGTCTGGGACATGATGCCCTGGAACCGGGTGAGCGACGGGATGATGCGGAAGCCGGCGACGCCGAAGAGAGCGACAGAGCTCAGCGCTCCCGTGGACCCACCCGTGAGATAGCCGATCCCTGCGGCGATGCCGAACCCCCCGATGAGCGCGGCCTCGAGGACGTACCTGGGGACGACCGCGAGGAAGGACATGTTGGCACGGGCCTGCGAGCTCTGCTGGCGCACACCGAGCACGAGCTCGGCGACCGAGTCCGCCTTGCCGCGCAGGGTGATCTCCTTGAGCGACTGCATCATCTCGCTGAGCAGGCGGGCCGAGCGGGTCGAGTGCGACCGGTTGACGCGTCCCGCCTGGACCGACTTCCTGAGCACCCACCGCAGAAGGACCGCTCCGATGAGCCCGAAGTACACGACGGTGGCGAGCGCCATCGCGGGTGCGGCGATGACGAGGACCGTGAGGACGGCGATGAACGTGCAGAGCTCGCCGGCGAGCATCGCGAACGGGATGAGCACCCCGGACACGGTCGTCGCGACGCCGACGTCGGTCGAGCGCACGAGCTCGGTGGAGTTGCGCTGGAGCCTGTCCGTCCACGGCGAGGCGAAGAAGCCGCGGAGGAGCTCACGGCTGATCGCGAGCTCGAACTTCGCGAAGCGGCGCGTCGCGAACCACTGGAGGCTGATCTGGAAGACGGACTTCGCGACGATGAGGACGCCGACGGCGATGAGGATGTTACGGAAGTCGGCCGGCTCGGAGAGCGTCCCGAGCACGGGAAGCGTCACCGACGTTCCGGCGATCATGGGTGCGAGGCACAGCGCCAGGAGACCGAGGGCCACGACGTCGAGGATCGAGGAGGCGCCCGAGAGCAGGGCGAAGGTCACGAGGAACCGGCTGCTGCCCTCGGGGAGGACGGGAAGGATCTCCCGCACGGTGCGCCACAGAGCAGACATGCCGCGAGCCTACCGGTCGGCTGCCGCGGTCACGACGCGCGCAGCCTCGCGGGCGACCCCCGCGAGGGAGGCGTTCTCGGCTGCCCAGGAGGCCAGGCGTGCGCGTCGGTGCTCCCGTGTCTCGGCGTCCGAGGGACCACGGTCGGCCACCGGCTCCGTCTCGAGGTCGTGCGCCTCGAGGGCGGCGAGCATCGCGCCGGCGACCGCCTCGTCGTCGTAGTCGACCGCGCGTCCGAGCTGCTCCTCGGCGACGAGCGTCCGAGCCGGGCCCACCCCCGCGTAGAGGGCCGGTGTCCCGCACGCGACCGAGGCGTAGATCTTCGTCGGGAAGGAGAAGTCGTACCCACCGCCTGGACGCACGCTCGCGAGGCTGGCCACCGCGCCGCGGAGCCAGCGGGCCACCTCCTGCGGCGGCGCCTGGGGCAGGAACGTGACGGTACCCGTCGGCAGGCTCGCGCACTCGGCGGCGATGGCCGCCTTCTCGGCGCCCTGCCCGATGAAGACGAGCTGCGCTCGAGGGTCGGCGGCGTGGACCGTGAGCATCGCCCGCGCGAAGATCCCGGCGCCGTGCACCTCGGAGGCCGTCCCGGCGTAGACGAAGTACGGCACGCCCGAGCGCGCGTCGGAGCCCGCGTCGTCGCGTGCCGGCAGGACGACCGCGTCACCCTCCGCGCGGAACGCCTCGATGTCGATGCCGTTGCCGACCTCGTGGACCCCGTCCGAGACGCCGAGCTCGGCGAGCCGGCGGGTGACACCCGCGGAGACCGAGAGGATGGCCCGCGCCCCGCGCCATGCCCAGCCCTCGACGGCGCGCACGACCCGCACCACGACGGCCGGGGCGCTCGTGGTGCCCACGGCGTCGCCGAGGATGTCGCAGGCGTAGTAGACGTACGGCGTCCGCCGGACGGCGCACGCGAGCCGCACCATGAAGCCGGTCGTGGGTGGCGGCTCGTTGACGACGACGTCGACGCCACGGGCGAGCAGCACCCGGAAGAAGACCGGGACGTCGAAGGACATGTACTGCAGGTATCCGCGCACATAGCCGTCCGCGTCCCGCAGCACCGGCCAGCGCCGGACCCGCACGCCGGCACGGGTCCCGTCGGGCGTCCCCGCCGTCGCGGGCGGCAGCCGGGTCGTGAGCACCATGACGTGCGCCCCGGCGTCGTCGAGGGCGTCCGTCAGGGCGCGGAGCCGGAACGACGCTGCTGCCGGCTCGGGCGCGAAGATCCTGCTCACGACGAGCACACGGACCATGGGACGCTCGACCAGGGGCATGAGACGAATCTACCTGCGCCTGCCGGGTGCCACGCTCTCGGGCGAGACGTACCGTGTCAGTCGTGGCAGACGAGACGACGGCCGGCCGGACGAACGACCGCACAGCCGAGCAGCGGACCATCCTCGCCATCGCCGTGCTCGCGTCGTTCGTCGCCTTCCTCGACGGGACGGTCGTCAGCGTCGCGCTTCCCGCGATCTCCGCCGAGCTCGGCGGCGGGCTCGTCGTCCAGCAGTGGGTCGTGGACGCGTACCTCATCACGCTCGGCGCCCTGATCCTCGTCGCCGGGTCGCTCTCCGACCTCTACGGGAGGCTGCGCGTCATGCGCCTCGGCCTCGTGGGTTTCGGCGTCACGTCCGTCCTCATCGCCGTCGCCCCGACCGCCGAGGTGCTCGTCGTCGCGCGCGGTCTCCAGGGCGTCGCCGGCGCACTGCTCGTCCCGAGCTCGCTGGCTCTCCTCACGAGCACGTTCCGCGACGCGGCTCAGGCACGGGCGATCGGATCGTGGACCGCATGGACGAGCGGCGCCGCGCTGGCCGGCCCGGTCGTCGGCGGGCTCTTCGTCGACCTGCTGTCCTGGCGGCTCGCGTTCCTCGTCAACGTCCTGCCCATCGCGGTGACGCTCTACCTCATGACCCGGCTCGAGATGCGCGACGTGCGCCTGCCGGGAACCCACGTGGACTACCTCTCGACCGTCCTCGCCGTCGTCGGCCTCGGCGGCCCGGTCGTCGCCCTCATCGAGCACGAGCGGCTCGGGTGGAGTCACCCTGCCGTCTGGGTCCCGCTCACGGTCGGTCTCCTGGCTGCCGTCGCCTTCCTCGTCCGTCAGCGGGTCGCAGCCCAGCCGATGCTCCCGCTGGACCTCTTCCGCGCACGCAACTTCTCGTGGGGCAATGCCGCGACGGTCTTCGTGTACGGCGCGCTCTCGCTGTCCGGCTTCGTCATCGTCGTGTTCCTCCAGGAGCACGCCGGGTACACCGCCACCGCGGCCGGGCTCGCGATGGTCCCCGCGACCGTCGTCATGGTCGCCCTCTCCTCGGCGGTCGGCCGCTGGAGCGGGACCCTCGGCCCGAGGCTGTTCATGACGGCGGGCCCGATCGTCGCCGGCGCGGGCTTCCTGCTCCTGCTCGGCATCGGCGACGACGTCGACTACCGGACGCAGGTGCTCCCTGGCGTCCTCGTCTTCGGTCTCGGGCTGACGCTCACGGTCGCTCCCCTGACCTCGGCGATCCTCGGCGCGATCGCCCCGAGCCGGTCCGGCATCACCTCAGCCGTGAACAACGCCGTGTCCCGCGTCGCCGGGCTCGTCACGGTCGCGCTCCTCGGTGTCGTCACCGGCGGCGCGCTCGACCCGGCAGGCTTCCGGCGAGCGATGATCGTCTCGGCTGCCTTCATGGCCCTCGGTGGGATCGTCTCCTGGATCGGGATCAGACGCCCAGCTCGATGAGGCGCCCCGTCCGCGCGGACGTCACCATCGCCTCGGCGACCCGGAGCGTCTGGAGCCCCTCCTCGAGCGTCACGACGTCGTGGCGGATGCCCAGGACGGCGTCACGGAACGCCTCGTGCTCGACCCGCAACGGTTCACGCTTCGCGAACGCGTAGCGGATGACGTCGCCTTCCGAGACCCCCCGGAAGGCCGCGATGGAGTCCCACTCGGTCGCGATCGTGCCGTTGGCGTAGAACGTCAGGTCGGCACTCGCGGTGTCCACCACGAACGTCCCGCGCTCACCCGTGACGATCGTGACTCTCTCCTTCATCGGCGAGAGCCAGTTGACGGTGTGGTTGACGATGACGCCGTTCGCGAGCCGGCCGGTCGCGAGCACCATGTCCTCGTGCTCGCGACCGCTGCGGTAGGCGACCTGCGCCGAGATCGCCGCGTAGTGGCTCTGCGCGACCCAGGCCGTGAGGTCGATGTCGTGCGTCGCGAGGTCCTTGCCGACTCCCACGTCGGCGATCCGCGCAGGGAACGGACCCTGGCGGCGAGTGGCGATCTGGTAGATCTCCCCCAGCTCGCCGGCGGCGAGGCGCCTGCGCAGCTCCTGCAGCGCCGGGTTGAAACGTTCGATGTGCCCGACAGCCCCCACGAGCCCACGCGCCGCGAACGCTGCGACGACGCGCTCACCGGCCGCGGACGTGTCCGCGATGGGCTTCTCGATGAGCGCGTGCACACCCGCCTCGGCGAGCGCCAGGGCGATCGCCTCGTGGTAGACGGTCGGGACCGCGACGACAGCGGTGTCGATTCCGGCAGCGATGAGCGCCTGGACGTCCTGGAGGACGGGGAGCGAGCCGGCGACCCCGTGCGGGTCCCCTGCCGGGTCGGCGACCGCGACGAGCTCGACACCGTCGATCTCGCGCAGCACCCGCGCATGGTGGCGGCCCATCGCGCCGACGCCGATGAGACCTGCTCGGAGGGTACGGTCCGCCATCATGCGCCTGCCTTCACGGTGGACTCGACGGCGCTGACGATCCGTTCGAGGTCGCCCGGTGCGAGCGAGGGATGGACGGGCAGCGAGATGACCTGCTGCGCCGCTTCTTCGGTCCGCGGCAGCTCGAGGCCGGGCGCGTAGGGGGCCAAGGACGGCAGCCGGTGGTTGGGGATCGGGTAGTAGACCCCGCAGCCGACCCCGTGCTCCTCGCGGAGCGCCTGGACGATCGCGTCGCGGTCGTCGGCGACCCGGATCGTGTACTGGTGGTAGACGTGCGTCGCGCCCTCCTGGACCGGCGGGGTGGTCACACCGTCGACGGACGCGAGGCCCGCGTCGAGGAAGGCGGCGTTCGCACGACGCTGCTCCGTCCATGCGCCGACCTTCGTCAGCTGGACGCGACCGATCGCGGCGTGGACGTCCGTCATGCGGGCGTTGAAGCCGATGACCTCGTTGGAGTACTGGACCTCCATGCCCTGGTTGCGCAGCAGCCGGACGGTACGGGCGATCTCGTCGCTCGCGCACGCGACCATCCCGCCCTCGCCCGAGGTCATGTTCTTCGTGGGGTAGAGGCTGAACATCGCGAAGTCGCCGAAGGAGCCGACGGGGGCGCCGTCGAGCTGCGCACCGTGCGCCTGCGCGGCGTCCTCGAACAGCAGGAGTCCGTGCTCGTCCGCGATCGCGCGCAGCGCGTGCATCGCTGCCGGGTGCCCGTAGAGGTGGACGGGCATGATCGCGCGGGTGCGCGGCGTGATGGACGCGCGCACCGCCTCGGGGTCGAGACAGAAGTAGTCGGGCTCGATGTCGACGAAGACCGGGGTCGCGCCGGCGAGCGCGACCGAGTTCCCGGTCGCGGCGAAGGTGAACGACGGGACGACGACCTCGTCGCCCGGACCGATGCCGGCAGCGAGGAGGCCGAGATGCAGACCGGAGGTCCCGGAGCTCACCGCGACGCACTCCCGCCCGCCGACGAGCTGATCGCCGAACTCCGCCTCGAACGCCTTGACCTCGGGGCCCTGAGCGATCATCCCGCTCCGCAGGACCCGGTCGACGGCCGCGCGCTCGTCGTCGCCGATGATGGGCTTGGCGGCGGGGATGGGTGGGAGACTCACGTTCACACGACCTCTCTCAGCTGGGAGTCCACAGTCTCGTACACCGCACCGGTCGTCGGGCAGGACCAACGCCCGTCCTCGCCCTCGACGAGGGGGCGACCGGCGTGCCCGACCCAGCCGACCTGGCGCGCCGGGACACCGACGACGATCGCGAAGTCCGGCACGTCCCGGGTCACCACGGCACCCGCGGCGACCGTGGCCCACGCACCGATCCGGAGGGGGGCGACACAGACGGCGCGTGCGCCGATGGACGCACCCCGACCCACGTCGACACCCACGGCGTGCCAGTCCGACGCGCTCTTGATGGAGCCGTCGGGGTTGATCGCTCGGGGGTACTGGTCGTTCGTCAGGACAGCGGCGGGTCCGATGAAGACGCCGTCGGCGAGGCTCGCCGGCTCGTAGACGAGGGCGTAGTTCTGGATCTTGCAGTCCGCGCCGACCTGGACACCGGACCCGATGTACGCGCCGCGTCCCACGACGCACCGCTCGCCGAGCACAGCGCCCTCGCGCACCTGCGCGAGATGCCACACCTGGGTGCCGTCGCCCAGCTCGACATCGGTGTCGACGTCAGCCGACGCCGCGACCTTGATCGCCATGGAGCTCTCCAGTCCGTTCGTCCGACACGCATCCGCGAGCCTAACGGAACTCGGGTGCAAGAATGTCGCCATGCCCCTCCTCCTGCCGCCGGCCTCTGGAGGCACCGCGACGACGCCCACCGAGGAGACGACTCCCACCGAGGACTGGCTCGTGGTCCCGCTCTACAACGAGGCCACCGTGATCGGCGGGGTGATCGCCGACGCGCTGCCGACGTTCCCACGCATCGTGTGCGTCGACGACGGGAGCACGGACGGCTCCGGCGACGTGGCACGGGCTGCGGGGGCTGTCGTCCTCACACATGCCGCGAACCTCGGTCAGGGAGCAGCGCTGCAGACCGGCATCACGTTCGTCTGCGAGCAGCCCGGTGCGCGCTGCCTCGTCACCTTCGACGCGGACGGCCAGCACCAGGTCCACGACGCTCGCGACATGGCCGACATCGTCGCGAGCGGCGAGGCCGCCGTCGTGTTCGGGTCCCGGTTCCTCGACGGGCGCACCCGACCGGGCCTCGTCAAGCGAGTCGTCCTGAAGTTCGCGGTCTGGTTCACCAAGCAGAGCACCGGCATGCGCCTCACGGACGCCCACAACGGCCTGCGCGCCATCCGCATCGACGCCGCGCGGCAGGTCGACCTCACCCAGGACCGGATGGCCCACGCGAGCGAGATCGTCCTCCAGCTCGGTCGCACCGGGCTGCCGTGGAAGGAGCACCCGGTGCACGTCCTCTACACCGACTACTCGCGAGGCAAGGGCCAGTCCGTGTGGAACTCGGTGAACATCCTCGTCGACCTGCTCTTCAAGTGACGCGCCGCACCATGAGGGAGGAAGCACCATGAGCGGGAGCACCCTGCTGATCCAGATCATCCTGCTCGTCGGGGTCGCCGTCGTCTCGACGCTCCTCACCCGGTCCACCGCGGGCGCGCGGCACCAAGCCATCCGCAGGCTCTTCCTCGGCATGTTCATCGTCGCCGCCGTCACGTCGATCGTCTTTCCGCAGTGGCTGTCCCGCGCCGCGAACCTCGTCGGCGTCGGCCGTGGGACCGACCTGCTCCTCTACGCCCTCGTCATCGCTTTCCTCAGCTACATCTCGACGAGCCACCGGCGCATGAACCGCATGTCGCGCCAGATCACCCGCCTCACCCGAGAGCTCACGCTCGCGGAGGCACGGGGGGCACACCTCGGCGCACCGCCACGCCCGCCGCAGGACGACGCGCGACCCGGTGTCTCGCTCGACCGAGAGCTCGACGAAGACGCCCGGACGGACCGCCCGAGCTGATCCGCTCCCCTGACACGCCGCCAGAGGGTGAGAAGGGGGATGAAAACGGGCAGAGACCAGGGCTTGCAGCCCTTCTGATCTCCACAATCCCTCCACGCACTGGTCGCCGGGCGCTCTCCGCTCCTTCGTGCTACGACTCTAGGATTGCCAACCGTGACGACATCCGACTCGCCCTCGAGGGCCGCGCTCCGCGAGCAGAACGCCGAGGCAGCGCGCCGGCGCCCTGCCCATGGACGCTCAGAGCGCTCCCACCGTGTCCTGCGTGTGCTGAGCCTCGTCGTCGTGGGTACGTTCGCCTTCGCGGCGACCGCCGCCGGCGCGATGTACTACACGTTCCAGGACAACATCGAGTCGGTGGACGTCAGCGCCCTCCTCGGTGACGACACGCCCGACGTCGAAGAGCCGACCGGGATCACCGATCCCCAGGCCGGCCTCCCGATCAACATCCTCCTCCTCGGGTCCGACGACCGCTCGGGCGTCAACGCCGACCTCGGGGGCGAGGCGCCCGGCATGCGCTCGGACACGACGATCGTGCTCCACATCTCCGCAGACCGCTCGAGGATGGAGATGGTGTCGATCCCGCGCGACTCGCTCGTCGACATCCCGTCGTGCACCATGACCGACGGCTCGACGACGCGCGCGAGGGACGACGCGATGTTCAACGAAGCGTTCGCCTACGGCTGGGACAACGGCGGGGACATCAACTCCGCCGTTGCATGCACGCTCAAGACCGTCAAATCTACCACCGGCCTCGAGATCAAGGATTTTGCTCTCGTCGACTTCGCCGGCTTCCAAGGCATGATCGACGCGATCGGCGGGGTGCCGATGTGCATCCCCGAGGACATCGAAGCCCCCGAGGCGAGCCTCTACCTCGCCGCCGGGCAGCAGACCCTCAACGGCACGCAGGCGCTCGGCCTGGCGCGCGCCCGCAAGGGCACCGGCGCGAACATGAACGGCTCCGACCTCAACCGCATCGGCCGTCAGCAGGAGCTGCTCGCGGCGACGATGCGCACCGTGCTCGACCAGAACATCCTCATGAACGCCCCGGCGCTCCTGCAGTTCCTCAACGCGGCGACCTCGTCCCTGACAGCCAGCCCGGACCTCGCGTCCATCCAGAACATGAGCGGCCTCGCCTACTCGCTGCGTGGCATCACCGGTGACAAGATCACCTTCATGACGATCCCCGTCGCGACCGCGCCCACCGACAAGAACCGTGTCGTCTGGACGTCCGAGGCCGACACCATCTGGGCGAACATGGCTGCTGACCAGCCGATCATCACGCCGGAAGCACCCGCCGTCCCGGACCCCGCGGCCCCGGCGACGCCCGTCGACCCAGCCGCGCCCGTCACTCCGGTCGAGCCTGCCCCGGTCGAGACGAAGGACCCGGGCAAGGAAGCCTTCACCTCGGCTGACACCACCGCCGTGTGCGGCTGAGCGAGGGACCATGTCACCCAACGACCCCTCTCGATCCGGTCGAGCGATCCCACCACCGAGCTTCACCCCGCAGTCCGGTCGTCCTTCCCGGCCGGCCGGGAACGAGCCCGGCATCGAGGTCGTCGACACCGGGAGCAACCGGCCCGTCCCCGACGACTCCGCGGTCCCGGCGCCCCGTCGGCCCGTGCCGGACGCAGCCGCCGTGGGAGCTCGACCGGCTGGCCGCATCCCGTCGCCGCAGAACCCTGTCCGTCGAGCGGCCGCCGACACACCCGGGCGCGCCGCGCAGCCCCCGACCCCGCCTCGCCATCCCATCCCGCCGGGCTACGGCCGAACGGCGTCGCCGACCCCGGCGCAAGGTGCACCGCGACCGGCATCCTTCGCGCCGGCGGGAAACCCGTCCGCCGGCTACGGACGCTCGGCCTCAGCAGCACCCGTCCCGTCGCGCACCCCTGGTCGGTCAGACAGCCCGCGCCCGGCACCCATCGCCCCGACCGGGACCCGCACGGCACCGCCGCGCGTTCCCGGAGCAACCCGCCCGGGCGGCGCAGGGGCCCCTCCCGGCAGCCGCCCGCCCGGCGCCCCAGCACTCTCCGGGGCCGGGACGAGCCGTGGCGGGTTCAAGCCCCGCTGGCGACGGATCGTCGGGATCGGTCTCGTGCTGCTCCTCGTCCTCGTCATCGCCTGGCCCGTCGGTCTCCTCTTCTGGGCCAACGGCAAGATCACGCACATCGACGCTCTCTCCGGAGCAGCAGCGACCGACGGGACCACCTACCTCCTCGCGGGCTCCGACTCCCGGTCCGACGGCACGGTCGGCGAAGACGGCACGGAAGGAGCACGCACGGACACGATCATGCTGCTCCACGTGCCCGAGTCCGGCCCGACAGCCCTCATCAGCATCCCTCGCGACACGTACGCGGAGATTCCCGGCAACGGTGCGAACAAGCTCAACACCTCCTACTCCTGGGGTGGCGCACCTCTGCTCGTCGAGACCGTCGAGGGCCTGAGCGGCCTCACCGTCGACCACTACGTCGAGGTCGGGTTCGGTGGCGTCGAAGAGATCGTCGACGCCGTCGGCGGCATCGAGCTGTGCCTCGACTACGAGGTCCACGACGAGCTCAGCGGGCTCAACTGGATGCCCGGCTGCGCCGTCGCGGACGGAACCACCGCGCTCGCCTTCTCCCGCATGCGCTACTCCGACCCGAAGGGCGACATCGGCCGCGCCGAACGCCAGCGCCAGGTCATCGCCGCGGTCAGCTCGACCCTCCAGGACACGTCGCTGCTCTTCCAGCCGAGCAAGCAGATCGACCTCATCGGCTCCGGCCTCGGAGCGATCACCGTCGACGAGGACAGCAACATCCTCGACCTCGGCCGGCTCGCCCTCGCGTTCCGCGGCGCGAACGGCCCCGACGGCATCACCGGGACGCCGCCCATCAGCGACCCGGACTACCGCCCTGGGAACGTCGGCTCGACCGTCCGCCTCGACCCCGACCTCGCACCGCAGTTCTGGCAGGACATCGCCGACGGAGCGCTGCCCGCCGGAGCGGTCGGCGGCATGCCCAACTGAGCCTGCCAGGACCAGAGCCCGCCGAAGCCCGTTCGGCGGTGAAGCCCGTCAGACGGTGAAGCCCGTCCGACGCTCGCGCGAGCCGCGCAGCGCAGCGCCCTTCGCACGGGCCTGGTCGGCGAGCGACTCCTGGAACGCGACCATCCTCGCCCGCAGCGCGGCCGACTCCTCGTCCGTCCCGCTGCCGAGGATGCGGGCCGCGAGGAGGCCCGCGTTCCGGGCACCACCGATCGAGACCGTCGCCACCGGCACGCCCGCGGGCATCTGCACGATCGACAGGAGCGAGTCCATCCCGTCGAGGTAGGCGAGCGGCACAGGGACACCGATGACGGGCAACGGGGTGACCGCCGCCAGCATCCCCGGCAGGTGCGCTGCCCCGCCCGCCCCGGCGATGATGGCGCGCAGCCCACGCTCAGCGGCGGACCGTCCGTAGTCGATCATCTCGGTCGGCATGCGGTGCGCCGAGACCACGTCGACCTCGATCTCGACGCCGAGCTCGGTCAGGGCGTCTGCGGCGGCCTGCATCACGGGCCAGTCCGAGTCGGATCCCATGACGATGCCGACGGCTGGTGCGCTCATGTCTGTGTCCTTCGCTGTCGTCGCGCGCCGCACGGCGCGTCTGTCACTCGCCGCGCAGGAGCGCGGCGGCTGCCTGTGCCCGGCGCCGGACCTCGTCGAGGTCGGGTCCGGAGACGTTCACGTGCGCGAGCTTGCGCCCGGGCCGCACGGCCTTGCCGTAGAGGTTGACCCGCGCGTCGGGAAACTCGCCCAGGACGCGCGGCAACGCGGCGGTGAGCTCGTCGAGCGCGCTGCCGAGCACGTTGACCATGACCGTCCACGAGGCGGTCGGCGCCGTGTCGCCGAGCGGCAGGTCGAGCACCGCGCGCAGGTGCTGCTCGAACTGGCTCGTCACCGAACCGTCGATGGTCCAGTGACCAGAGTTGTGCGGGCGCATCGCGAGCTCGTTGACGAGGACCTCCGGCTCGCCACCGTCCGCGTCATGGACCTCGAACATCTCGACGGCCAGGACACCCGTGACATCGAGCCCCTCGGCGATGCGCGTCGCGACCGTGCGTGCTCGCTCGGCCTCCATCGCGGTGAGCCCGGGCGCCGGGGCGATGACCTCGGAGCACACGCCGTCACGCTGCACGGACTCCACGACGGGCCAGGTCCGCACCTCGCCGCTCGGGCTCCGGGCCACGAGGACGGCGAGCTCGCGGGTGAACGGTACCTTCTCCTCGACGAGCAGCGTCGGCCCGCCTGCGGTGACCCCGTCGAACCAGTCGGTGACGTCGTCGGGCGACCGGACCACGCGCACACCCTTGCCGTCGTACCCGCCACGGGAGGTCTTGACGACCGCCGTGCCGTCACGGGTGCCTGCGAGGAACTCGGCCAGCTCGGTGCGCGCGGTCGCGGCGTCGCGCGAGAGCTCCGCCCAGCGGGGGCAGGGCGCACCGAGCTCCGTGAGCCTGCGCCGCATGACGATCTTGTCCTGTGCCTGCAGGAGCGCGCCCGGACCCGGGTGGACAGGCACTCCGCTCCGGACGAGGTCGTGCAGGAGCTCGTCCGACACGTGCTCGTGCTCGAAGGTGAGGACGTCCGCACCGCGGACGAGATCACGGACCGCGCGCTCGTCGAAGGCCGCGCCCACCGGCGCGTCCACCACGAGCTGGGCGGCAGACGAGTCCGCCGACTCGACGAGCACCCGCAGGTGCACGCCCAACGCTCCTGCTGCTGGAGCCATCATCCGGGCGAGCTGTCCGCCACCTACCACTGCAATCACCGGTGCTGCCACAAGGAGCAACCCTAGTCGACCCCCGTCGCAGACGAGGGAGGGCCACCGCCCGTGGACACGGACAGCACTGGTCGGGTGAGAAGCAGAGGGCTACCCTGCACCCATGGCAACCGGAGCCCCGACCTCGAGCGTCGACGACCTCCGCAGCCCTGCCGCGCCACCTGCCGCTCGCGGTCGTCGGCGGGCACGGCTGGTCGAGCTCTTCCGCTTCGGCAGCGTCGGGGGTCTGGCGTTCGTCGTCGACACCGGACTCTTCAACCTCCTGCGCTTCGGCCCGGGAGACCTCCTCGAGGACAAGCCCATCACGGCGAAGGTCCTGTCCGTCGCCGTCGCCACCCTCGTCAGCTGGGTCGGGAACCGGTACTGGACGTTCTCAGACCGCCGCACGGAGACGCGGGTGCGCGAGCTCATGGGCTTCGCGGTGGTGAACATCGGCGGGATGGCCATCGCCGTCGCGTGCCTCGGGATCTCGCACTACGTCCTCGACCTGCGCTCCCCTCTCGCCGACAACATCTCGGCCAACGGCGTGGGGCTCGTCCTCGGGACGGCGTTCCGCTACCTCGCCTACCGGTCATGGGTCTTCACCGCCGACAGGTCCTCCGGTCCGGGCTGATCACCCAAGGCCTGAAGCATCGTCGCGACCATCGGCGATCCTCGAGCAGGCTGCTCCTACCAGGAGCGGCGTCGGCGTCCCTTGCTGGAGATCGCGACACCGCGCGGGAGCACGAGGTCCGGGTCCATCGTCTTGGGAACCCCGGAGAGGTACAGCGAGAAGACCGGCGGGCGACGCTGCGAGAGCTCGAGACGGCCGCCGTCGGCGGCGGCGAGGTCCCGGGCGAGCGCCAGTCCGAGGCCCGTGCCCTTGCCGGACGTCACCTCGCGCTCGAAGATCCGGGGCGCGAGGTCGTCCGGAACACCGGGTCCCTCGTCGCTCACCTGGATGACCATCGCGCCGTTGGGGCCCGACTTCTTCGCCCTGACCGTCGTGGTCCCGGCACCGTGCTTGAGGGAGTTCTCGATGAGGGTGGCCAGGACCTGCGCGAGAGCGCCCGGCGTCGCCAAGACGTGGACGTCGGACGAGACGTCCAGGACGAGCGTGCGGCCGTTCTGCTGGAACGTCGGCCCCCACTCCTCCTCCTGCTGCTGGACGACCTCGACGAGGTGCACGGCCTCTGTGGTTCCGCCCGAGCTCCGTGACCGGTGCAAGAGGTCGTCGACGACCCGGACGAGGCGCTCGACCTGCTCGAGAGAGATCCGCGCCTCCTCCTTGACCTCCTCGTTGTCCCCGGCTGCCATCCCGATCTCCTCGAGACGCATGGACAGCGCCGTGAGAGGCGTCCGCAGCTGGTGGGAGGCGTCGGAGGCGAACTGTCTCTCGGCGGCGAGCCGTCCGGCCATCCGGTCGGACGACCGCGCGAGCTCGGCCGCCACGAGGTCGATCTCCTCGACGCCCGAGGGTTCCACCCGTGGACGCACCTGACCGGACCCGAGCTGCTCGGCCGACGCCGCGAGGTAGACGAGCGGTGCGGCCAGGCGGTTGGCCTGCCACACGGCCATGACGATCCCGGCCCCGAACGCGACCACGGCAGCCGCGATGACGAGGACGACGATCTGGGCGCTGCGCAGGTAGAGGTCCCAGTACGAGACCGAGATGAGGACGATCGCGTTCGACTGGGTGCGGATCGGCCGTTCGACGACCCGGCCCTCGATCTGCTCGCCCGCCGTCGTCTGCTCGCCGTCAGGAGCGATGACGAGGACGTACGCGACGAGCCGTCCGTCGTCGCCACCGACGAAGCGCTCGAGGAGGTCTTCGTCGATGGTCTCGCCACGACTGATCCGTCCCTCGACGAATCGGCCCAGCTCCGAGGTGCGTGTCTGGAGGTCACGCACCTCGTTGTCGTGCACGAGGCTGCCACCGAGGATGCCCAGCGGCAGACCGAGGAGGATCACCGCGACCGCGACCGCCGAGACGGTCGCGAGAAGAACCCTGCGTCGCATCGCTCATCCTTTCCGGCGCGTGAGAGGCGCCCGGGACGGGCAACGACTGCCGCGCGTCAGTTCTCGCCGGACTCGAAACGGAAGCCGAGGCCGCGCACCGTCGTGATGTAGCGGGGAGAGTTCGCGTCGTCACCGAGCTTGCGCCGCAACCACGAGACGTGCATGTCGAGGGTCTTCGTCGAGCCGATCGGCTCCGAGCCCCAGACCTCGCGCATGAGCGTGTCGCGGACGACGACGGTTCCCGCGCCCTGGACGAGCACGCGCAGGAGCTCGAACTCCTTGGTCGTCAGGTGGAGCTCGCGCTCCCCCTGGAACGCCCGGTGGGCGGCGACGTCGACCTTGACGTCCTGCGCCTGGAGCTCCTCGACCTCGGTGGGGTCGCCGTGGGTCCGTCGGAGCAGGGCCCGGACCCGAGCGAGCAGCTCGGCGAGCCGGAACGGCTTCGTGACGTAGTCGTCCGCACCGGCATCGAGGCCGACGACGAGGTCGACCTCGTCGGCACGGGCGGTGAGGACGAGGACCGGGGTGGTGAGACCGAGACCGCGGATGGCGCGCGCCACCTCGAGCCCGTCCATGTCCGGCAGACCGAGGTCGAGCACGATGAGGTCGGCGCCAGATGCGTTGTCGATCGCACCTTGACCCGTTCCTTGCACGACGACGTTGTATCCCTCACGCGAGAGGGCGCGGGCCAAAGGTTCGGCAATAGCCGGGTCGTCCTCTGCCAGAAGTACGTGAGTCATTCGCCCATGCTAGGTCATGGATCGACCTCACCGCCCGCCAGGCCACGAGCGTGTTGGTCACACGTGTCGTCCGGCCCTCCGAGCGTCGCTGAGCCCACCCGCCTGCGGGGCTACGCAGGGACCGGACGTGTCCGCCCACCGGCTGACGCGGAGCGCCTGGCCGGTGCCTACGCTTGCGCCATGAACTGGTACGACTCGCTCGGGAAGTGGTCCGACGACAACCGCACGCTGGTCGACGTCATCGCGACCTCCGTCCTCGTCGTGCTCGGTGTCCCGATGTCGGTCGCGCTGACGAACGACGGCACGGTCTACGGGTACCCCGTCAACGGCACGTGGCCCCTCGTGCTCATGTCCTTCCTCGTCGTCGCACCGCTCGCGGTCCGACGCTCCCACCCCGTGCTGTCGGTGGTCCTCGTCTACGGAGCCGTCCTCCTGCACCAGCTCGCCGGTGTGCCGATCCTCATCCCCGTGGACCTCGCCGTGCTCGTGGCGCTGTTCTCCGTCACGGTCTACGGTCCACGCTGGGCCCATCGGACAGCCATCGCCACAGGTCTGCTCGGATGCGCGGTCCTGGGCGCCTTCATCGGCGTGGTCGAGGGCGACATGGCCGCCGCCGCGTTCTTCTCGCTCGTGTTCGTCGGCTCGATCTTCCTCGCGACGTGGGCGTTCGGGCTCGTGCGTCGAGCGCGCCGGGACACGATCAACGCCTTGCGCGACCGCGCCCTGCGCCTCGAGATCGAGCGTGACCAGCACGCCCTCCTCGCCACCGCGGCCGAGCGTGCACGCATCGCCCGCGAGATGCACGACATCGTCGCGCACTCGCTGTCCGTGATGATCGCGCAGGCCGACGGCGGCCGGTACGCGGCGGCGGCAGACCTCGCCGCCGCCGAGCGCACGCTCGGCACCATCGCCGAGACGGGACGGGCGGCCCTGGCCGACATGCGCCGCCTCCTCGGTGTCCTGCGCGCCGAGCCCGAGGACGGCTCGGGCGACACGACCGGGATGAGCGCCGGCGGCCTCGTCCCTCAGCCCGCCGCCGAGGACATCGAGTCGCTCGTCGCCCAGGTGCGCGCCTCCGGGACGCGCGCCTCGCTCGTGCGGATGGGCACGCCCCGGACGCTCCCGCCCGGTACCGGGCTCACGCTCTACCGCGTGTGCCAGGAGGCACTGACGAACATCCTCAAGCACGCCGGGCCGGACCCCGCCGTCACCATCCTGCTCACCTGGGGCCGGACGAGCGTCCGGCTCGAGATCGACGACGACGGCCGCGGCGCGTCCGCGGCGACGGACACGCCCGGTCACGGTCTCGTGGGCATGCGCGAACGTGCCGCGATGTTCGGCGGTACCTTCGCCGCCGGGCCGCGTCCCGGCGGTGGCTTCCGTGTGATGCTTGAGCTGCCGCTGCCCGAACCGCGTCCGTGACGCGTCGCCCCGACCCTGCCTAGCCACACGACTGCCCCGAGGAGCACACGACCATGCCTGCCGAGCCCGCTGAGCCGTCCACCGCTCGCCCCGCAGCCGTGCTCCCGGCGACCACCGAGCCGGTCGCCCCCCAGATCCGCGTGGCGATCGTCGACGACCAGCAGCTGCTGCGTGCCGGCTTCCGCATGGTCATCGACTCCCAGGCCGACCTCCACGTCGTCGTCGAGGCCGGCGACGGCGCGCAGGCCGTCCGCCTCCTCACGGACCACCCCGTCGACGTCGTCCTCATGGACGTCCGGATGCCGAACCTCGACGGGCTCGCCGCGACAGCCCAGCTGACCGAGATCTGGTCCGCGACGCGGACCGACACCGTGCCCCGCATCATCGTCCTCACCACGTTCGACCTCGACGAGTACGCCCTCTCCGCGATCCGTGCCGGGGCGAGCGGGTTCCTCCTCAAGGACGCGCCGCCCGAGGAGATGCTCGCGGCCATCCGCACCGTGCACTCAGGGGACGCCGTCATCGCACCGTCGACGACGCGCAGGCTCCTCGACCGCCTCGTCACCCCGCTGCCCGACGAGCAGCTCGCCGACTCCGGCCAGGCCGGCGCACTCGACAGCCTGACGGACCGCGAGCGCGAGGTGCTCGTCCTCATGGCTCGTGGGCGGTCGAACCAGGAGGTCGCGAGCGATCTCTTCGTCGCGGAGGCGACCGTGAAGACGCACGTCGGGCGGATCCTGTCGAAGCTCGGGGCGCGCGACCGCGTCCAGGCGGTCGTCACGGCGTACGAGACGGGCCTGGTCCGTCCCGGGGAGTGATCCCGTGCGGGCGTCTCCCCCTGCAGGATGACGTGCTGGGTGCACCGACCACCCCGTGGCGGGACGCACGGACGGTTCCGGCGTCACTAGCGTGGGAAGCGCGCCGGAGACGGCGGCCCTCCTCCTGCGGGTCGCGTCTTCGGCGTCCAGCCCGCACGCACGCACCGTGCACCGTCGCCGCAGCACGCCTGCGCCGAGATCTTGGAGTCTCCCGTGGATACGACCGTCTACCAGTCCCCGACGCCGCCGAGCGGTGTGCCTGCCGTCCGCGCTCGTGCGCTGACGAAGCTCTACGGGAAGGGCGAGGGGACGGTCAAGGCCCTCGACGGGGTCGACGTGGACTTCGCGGCCGGGCACTTCACCGCGATCATGGGACCGTCGGGGTCCGGCAAGTCGACGCTCATGCATCTCCTGGCAGGGCTCGACACGGCGTCGTCCGGTCACGCGTTCATCGGCGACACGGACGTGACCGCGCTGTCGGACAACGAGCTCACCGCGCTGCGCCGGGACCGGGTCGGTTTCGTGTTCCAGTCGTTCAACCTCCTGCCGATGTTCACGGCCGAGCAGAACATCCTCCTGCCGCTCACCCTCGCGGGCGCGAAGGTGGACGCCGACGTCAAGGAGTGGCTCGCGACGCTCGTGAGCACCCTGGGCCTCGGTGACCGGCTCTCGCACCGCCCGGCCGAGCTCTCGGGTGGTCAGCAGCAGCGTGTCGCGATCGCGCGGGCGCTCATCGCCCGTCCCGAGGTGGTCTTCGCGGACGAGCCGACAGGAAACCTCGACTCCCGGTCCGGCGCCGAGGTCCTGAGCTTCCTGCGCCGCTCCGTGCGGGAGCTCGGCCGCACGATCATCATGGTGACGCACGACCCCGCCGCCGCGGCCTATGCCGACCGCGTCGTCCTCATCGCCGACGGCCGGATCGCGGGAGAGATCGACAACCCCACCCCGGAGTCGGTGCTCGCGGGCCTCGACGCGCTGCGGACGTTCGAGTCGACGGCCGGCACGCGCACCTCGCAGGTGACCGCCTGATGTTCACGCTCACCCTCGCGCAGATGCGACGGAGCGTCGGGCGGCTCACGGCCGCCGGGATCGCGATCGTCATCGGTACCGCCTTCGTCGCGGCGACGCTCCTCGCCGGGGACGTCCTCAAGCGGGCGAGCTTCGACTCGATCGCCGCCGCCTACGCCGACTCCGACCTCGTGCTCGTGGCCGGTGGAGAGGGAGGGTTCTACCCGGACAGCCTCTCGTCCGACGACCTCGACGACCTCCGCGCCGTCGAGGGCGTCACGGCCCTCGACGGCCTGGGGCGGACGTACACGACGTTCAAGAAGGGTGGCCAGCAGGCGAGCCTCCCCGTGATCGCGACGGGCAGCAACCCGTCGCTGCAGCCGCTCGTCGCCGCGAGCGGCCGGATGCCGGCCGCGTCGGGCGAGGTCGCCCTGCCGGAAGACACCGCCGAACGCCTCGACGTCAGCGTGGGGGACGAGGTCGGCCAGGCTCGCTCCTCCTACATCGAGGACGAGGACTCACCGGGCGACGGCATGTGGGCGGAGCAGACGGTCACCATGGTCGTCGTGGGCCTCCTCGACGACCCGAACGGGGCGTTCTCGATGGAGGGCGGCGCCGCAGTCATGGCGGAGGAGGACATCCTCGACGAGCTGGGCGGCTTCGACGGCTCCGTACCGACGTTCACCGGCGCCGTCGTCGCCCTCGACGCCGGAGCCGACCGTGAGCAGGTGCGCGCAGCGCTCACCGCCGTCGCGCCGGACGACTACGACGTCCTCACGAAGGACGAGGCGGCCGCCCGCAGCGTCGCGTCGCTCACCTCCGACGCGGACATCTTCACAGGCACGATCCTCGCGTTCGCGGCGATCGCGCTGCTCGTCGCAGCCCTCGTCATCGCGAACACCTTCCAGGTGCTCGTCGCCCAGCGCACCCGAACGCTCGCGCTCCTGCGCTGCGTCGGGGCGACGAAGGCGCAGCTGCGCCGCTCCGTGGTGCTCGAGGCGGCCATCCTCGGCGTCGTGGCGTCGGTGGTCGGTATCGTCCTCGGTTCCGCCCTCGTCCAGGTCGCGGTGACGGTGCTCAACCGCATGGACCTCGACATCCCCGTCCCGACCATGATCACCCCCACGCTCGCGTCCGTGCTCGTTCCGCTCGCCGTGGGAACGATCGTCACGGTCGTCGCGAGCCTCGTCCCGGCCCGCGCCGCGACACGTGTCGCACCGCTCGCCGCGCTGCGCCCCGCAGACGCCCCGACAGCCACGGGGACCGCCGGCAAGGTCCGCGTCGGGATCTCCCTCGTCCTCGTCCTCGGCGGTCTCGCGATCGGCGTCGGAGCGATGCTCGTCACCGACCGGCTCGCGGAGCTCGCGCTCCTCGCCGGTGTGCTCGGCGGGAGCATCTCGTTCGTCGGGATCCTGCTCAGCGCGGTGTACTGGGTACCGACGGTGGTCAGGCTCGCCGGTCGACCGCTCTCCCAGCGCGGTGCGAGCGCACAGCTCGCCGCGGCGAACACGACGCGCAACCCCCGCCGCACGGCCGCGACCAGCACCGCGCTGCTCATCGGCGTCACCCTCGTGGCGATGATGTCCGTCGCCGCAGCGACCGCCCGGTCCTCGCTCGACGGCACTCTCGACGACACGTACCCCGTCGACGTGTCCGTCGGCTCCGACTCCTACACGCCAGAAGGCGAGGCGGCCTTCCCGCTCAGCACCGCGCTCCTCGGAGAGCTCGCCGGCGTCGACGGCGTGGAGCACGTGACCAGCCTCGAGGCAGCACAGGTGTCGATCCGCTGGGACGGCCAGACCCTCGACCTCGAGACGCTCCGCGGCGTCACCCCGGACGATGCGCAGGCCGCCGTCCGCTCGCCGGAGTGGTTCGACGGGCTCGCCGACGGCACGGTCGTCGTCCCGCAGAGCTTCGCCGACGCGTACGCGATGCCGACAGGCACGACGCTCGAGATCACCGGGGCGAGCGGCACTCGCACCCTCGAGACGATGGTCTCCGACCTCCCGGGCTACGCGCTCGTCGTGACACCGACGACGCTCGCCGAGGTCGACGACGCCGCAGAGGTCACGCGGGCCTGGGTGCTGCTCTCCGACGTCGGCGAGGCCTCGACGACGATCGACGGCATCCGCGAGGCGCTGTCCGAGGACGCTGTGGAGATCTCCGGGGCCGCGCTCGAGCGGGCGACGATGCAACAGGTCATCGACACGATCCTCGCGGTCATCGTCGGTCTGCTGGCCATCGCCGTGCTCATCGCCCTCATCGGCGTGGCCAACACGCTGTCGTTGTCGGTGCTCGAGCGCCGACGGGAGTCGGCCACGCTGCGGGCCATCGGCTTGAGCAAGAGCCAGCTGCGCAGCACCCTGGCGATCGAAGGGATGCTCATCGCCGGTGTCGGCGCCGTCGCCGGCGTGGTCCTCGGGCTGGGGTACGGATGGATGGGCTCGGTCGTGGTGCTCGGCTCCTTCGCCGACATCCACCTCACCGTCCCGTGGGTGCAGCTGGCGATCCTCGTGGTCGTCGCCCTCGCCGCCGGCCTGCTCGCGTCGGTCCTGCCGGCCCGCAGCGCGGCACGCACCTCGCCCGTCGAGGCGCTCGCGGTGGAGTGAGACGTCGGCCCGGGCACGCGCTCACGCGCCTGTCCGGGCTGACGGACGGAGAGCCGGGGCGCCGGCCTGTGGACGGGGGACTTCTCCCCCGGCACCACGAGCCGCCGTACCGGCTCTCCGTCCGTCCACCCCACACTCACCACGTGCCCGCACCTCTTCTCTCCCCCTCCGACCGTCCGCCCGGTATCCCCGTGACCATCCACCCGGGCCAGGACCTCCACCTGCGGACCGGGCTGCCGCTCGGTGCCCTCCGAGGTGCCGTCGCCGTCGCGACCGGCCGCGTCGAGCTCCTCGACGCACGGCTCTACGTCGGAGACCGCGCTCTCGACGAGCACCACGTCGTGGGACACCCGCCGCTCGTCGCGGGCGCGCTCCTGCGGACCGCGCCCGCTGCCCCCGACCCGACGTCGAGCGCGCTCGAGGCGCCTCTCCATCTGGCGTACCTCGCCGGCCCGCGGGCCGGGTTCCTCCACCCCGTCGTCCCGGGAACAACCTCGCCCTCGACCGGAGCGGTCGTCCCGGGCGTGCGCGTCCGCGTCCGTGCTGGTCGCCGAGACCGCCACCATGTCCGTGTCCGTGTCCGACCAGAGCCGTCCTCACAGGTCACCGTCGTGCAGCGCACCGGGCACACCCGGCGGCTCCGACGCCTGCGGCTGCGACGCTGGACCCCGTGGAAGCCCGGCACGTCGCTCGAGGTGACCGATGCCGCCGGCCGGACGACGAGCCGGACCGAGCTCCGGGAGCGCCCGGCCCTCGCGGAGGTGACCTTCGGCGCCCTCAAGAGCTCCCTGGTCGACGACGCCACCGGTCGAGCGCCCACCCCGGACGCGACCCCCCGGTCCGCCGGCGCGCTGCTCACCACGGCCCTGCTCCCTGCGGTCGCCTCCGTCGCCCTCGCCGTGGCGCTGCGCAACCCGGTGTTCGCGGTCATGGCGCTCGTCGGTCCGCTCGTGGTGCTCGGCCCCGTCGTCGCTCGCCGACGGCGCGCACGGCTGTCCGGGTCCGTCTCCGGTTCCGGGACGCCGACCGCCTCCCGTGCGCAGCACACCGGTCGCCCCTGTCCTCGTGCAGGCCTCCGACCCGCGGACCTGCTGACGGCGGCGCGACCTCCTGGCACGAGGCGACGCCCCGGGGGTGCCCAGCACCGGTCGACGGTCCGTCGGGACGGTCGACCACACAGCGCTGCCCGGCGACCTCCGTGGAGGCTGCCTCGCCGTCGTCGGTCCCCGCCGCGCGGTCGTGTCCCACGTCGCTCGGACGGTCGTGGCCCTCCACGCCACGGGCCGTGCAGCGCGCATCGTCGTGCTGACGTCCCCCGGTCGGGCCGCTACCTGGTCGTGGGCACGGTGGATCCCCGGCACCGTCGCGTGCCTGGCGTCTGCCGAGCACCCCCTGCCGTCGGGGCCCGGGACGCTCCTCGTGGTCGACGCCGACCGGACACCCGAGCTCAACGCCCTGCTCGGCGGGTGGCACGCCGCCCACGGTGAGAGTGCCGCGCTCGTCGTCCTCGGCGAGGACGCCGGCTCCGTCCCCTCCTGGTGCTCGGCCGTCGCCGTCGTGACCCCAGAGACAGTGACCTGGACCTCACCTGGTCACGTCACCGAGCGCACGCCCTTCGAGGGAGTCGGCCCCGGATGGCTCGACGAGTACGCCCGCCGGGTCGGTGCCCTCACGAGCACCTCACGCTGGGCCCACCTCGACGACCCGGGCGAGGGGCGCAGCGGGACCCGCCCGCCCCACGACCAGGCGCCGCCCCGCTCCGCAGCGCTCCTCGACGCCCTCGGACACGTCCTCGACGGCGCAGTCCTCGACGCCCCGGGCAACGTCGACGACCGCACACCGTCTCCCTCCGACCCGCTCGTCACGGCGATCTCGAGACGATGGGCGTCCGGCGCACCGCACGACCTCCGCGCCACCGTGGGGGTCGGCAACGACGGACGCCCCGTGACGCTCGACCTCCTGGCCGACGGCCCGCACGCGCTCGTCGCGGGGACCACCGGAGCAGGCAAGTCCGAGCTCCTCCAGACGATCCTCCTCACCCTCGCGCTCCGCGCCTCCCCCGACGACCTCGCCATCGCGCTCGTCGACTACAAGGGCGGCGCAAGCTTCGGCGCGTGCGTCGACCTCCCGCACGTCGTCGGTCAGGTCACCGACCTCGACCCCGGCATCGTCGAGCGCGCGCTCGACGGCCTCCGGGCCGAGCTCCGCCGACGCGAGCGCCTCTTCGCGACGGTCGGCTCGACGAACCTCGACGACTACCGCGACGCTCCCGACCGCCCGGAGCAGCTGCCCCGGCTGCTCGTCGTCGTCGACGAGTTCCGCGCGATGGCCGACGACCACCCGCTCTTCATCCCCGGCCTCGTCCGGATCGCCGCCCAGGGCCGGTCGCTGGGCGTCCATCTCGTGCTCGCGACCCAGCGCCCCAGCGGCGCGATCACACCCGACATGCGGGCGAACATCTCCTTGCGGATCGCGCTCCGGGTCGCGGACGACGCAGACTCCGTCGACATCATCGGCTCGTCGGGCGCCGCCGCGATCCCGGCAGACACCCCGGGTCGAGCCCTGGTCCGTCGCGGTCTCGCCGCGCCCGAGACCGTCCAGACCTATCACGCCGGTGGCTCGACGAGCCTGCACGGCGGGACAGCCTGGGTGACACCGCGATGGGACGCCACCGACGGGTCCTCCTGGTCCTTCCCCGAGCCGTCCACCACCTCCGACGCCCCACCCTCCGACCCTGCGCGAACGGTCGTCGACGCTGCTCGTGCGGCTGCCCGAGCGCTCGCGGTGCGAGCACCCCGCGTCCCCTGGACACCCGAGCTGCCTGCCCGGATCGACCGGGATGCGCTGCCGTGGACGAGCGACACGACCTCCGCCCTCCTGCTCGGCACCGCCGATCACCCCGAGTCGCAGCGTCACGAGCCTGTCGCCTGGGACCCCGACGCGGGCCACCTCCTCGTCCTGGGCCGCGCCGGGACCGGACGCACGACCGCGCTGCGTACGGTCGCCCACGCGGCGCGCGCCACCGGCTGCATCGTCCACCTCGTCGGCCCGAGCGCACTCCTCCCGGGCCCGCGGTCGACCGTCGGCACCGTCACCGACCGGTCCGACCCGCGATGCCTCGCCCGGCTGCTCACGCTCCTGCTGACCACCACGCCGGAACCGGCGGACGACCCCGCGCGGCCGCCGAGGAAGCACGTGCTCGTCATCGACGGCCTCGAGGACGTCCAGCGCGCGCTCTCCACCGTGCACCGCGGCGCAGGAGCCGACCTCCTCACGTCCCTGCTGCGTGACGGCGTCTCCCGCGGGATCCATGTCGCGGTCTCCTCCGCCGGGGTCCCCTCGTCCGCCGTGTCGGCGCTCCTGCCCCAGCGTCTGATCTTCAGCGGACGAGAGAAGCACGACGACGTCTACCTCGGGATCCCGTCCGGTCTCGCGGGCCGGGGCGGCCTCCCCGGGCGGGCAGTCGTCGTCGGCCGAGGACCAGCGGTCCGCTGTCAGGTGGCCGTCACGCCACCGGGGCCCGTCCGGGAGTCGGGTCCTCGAGAAGCCACGGACGAGGACGCTGCCGACCCAGACCTCCTCCGGTGGACGATCGCGCCCGTGCCGCGCTCGGTGAGCCCGGCCGAGCTGACGAGCACCCCCCACGGGATCCTGCGTCTCGGGACGGGCGGGGATCGCGCGACGACCACAGGGCTGTCGCTGGGTCGCGGCTTCCTCGTCTGCGGCCCGCACGGCTCCGGCCGGTCGGCGACGCTCGCCCTCGTCGCGCGGTCGGTCTCGCCAGGGGTCCAGGTCGTCGCGGTCCTCAGCCGTGACCCGCACGTCGCGGCTGCCGCGGCGGAGGTGGGATGCGCCCTCGTCCTGTCGACGCACACACCGCGGTCGGCCACCGAGCTGGTCGAGGGACTGGCGCGCGCATGCGCCACGCATCGTTCTCTCCCTCAGGGCACGACGTCCGACCCGCCGCACCGTGTCGTCGTCGTCGACGACCTCGACGCTCTCGTCCAGACGTGCCCGGCGGCGGTCGACGCGGTCCAGCGCTACGTCGAGGAGACACCCGGGACGGCTGTCGTGGCCGCCGCGACGACCACCGCCGCAGCCGGGGCGTTCCGCGGCCTCCTCGCCGAGCTCCGTGCCGCGGGCCGCGGTATCGTCCTCGACCCGGGCACCCCCGGGAGCTCCGAGACCTTCGGTGTCGACCTCGGCTGGGCAGCCGAACCGGACGTCCATCTCCCTGGGCGAGGCGCCGTCGTCGACGGCCGTCGCAGCTGGATCGTCCAGCTCGCCCACGAGAGCGAGGAGGCTGGCTGACCGACGGCGCACGAGCCGCGGTCGCGAGGTCCGAACGGGCAAGGTCCGAACGTGCCAGGTCCTGCGGTCAGTCCTCGTCGGCGAACGGCAGCGTGTCCCGCCGGGTGTAGCGGGCGACGGCCGGGAGCACGAGCCCGACGAACGTCGCTCCCGCCACGCCCGCCACGACGGCAGGGAGCGCACGCAGGCCACCCTGGACGAGGCTCAGCGCGACGAGCAGCGCGAGGATCTGGAGGGTCATCGCCGGGCCTCGGACCCAGGACAGGCCGACGAGGAGACCCCGGGCGCAGGCTCCGAGGAGCCAGCCGACCAGGAGGGCAGCGACCGCGAGAGCGAGAGCCAGGCCCACGGCCCTGTCTCCGCCACCGAAGAGGTCGAGCACGCCGACGACCGCGAGACCGGCGAGGACGAGCGCCTCGACCCCGAGTGCGGTCGCGACCCACGTCACCGCTGCCGGACGCGGGGCTCCCGGACCGGATCGACCAGCAGGATCGTCGTCCGCCGGAGCGGTGGAAGGGTCGTCAGCCATGGTTGAGGCGAGAGTAGCGCACGGAGCCCGCCGCACGCCTCCGCGCCCAGGCCGGTCTCGACCGGGAAGCAGCCCGCCAGCACTCGAGAACGGCGGAATTCCGCAGTTCCGGTCGGGTGAAGCCGACGGCTTATACCCCAGTCGAGCGGACTTGATGACCAGCAATGTGACCAAGGCCTCACCGGTCATCTGCTAGAAACCTCGTCGTAACCCTTGTGCACCCCTCGGTCGGGGTGTGAACCTAGTTACCAGCAGTTACAACCACCCCCTGTGCGCGCCACCCGACTTTTTCGCGGGTCGGCGCCCCCTGCCTAGGAGATCCCATGGATTGGCGTCACCGCGCAGCATGCCTTGATGAAGACCCCGAGCTGTTCTTCCCGATCGGCAACACAGGTCCTGCGATCCTCCAGATCGACGAGGCGAAGGCCGTCTGCCGTCGTTGCGACGTCGTCGACACGTGCCTCAAGTGGGCCATCGAGTCCGGTCAGGATGCAGGCGTCTGGGGCGGACTGTCCGAGGACGAGCGACGCGCGCTCAAGCGTCGGACCGCTCGCGCACGCCGCGCCAGCTGACGCACCGCAACCGCAGAAGAGGCCCGTCCCGCAAGGGGCGGGCCTCTTCTGCGTCTTGTCTCCCGCCCAGTCCGTGCAGGACAGCTCCGTCGAGGCTGTCTCCGGTCAGGCAGGGTCGCGTCTGGTCAGGCGCGGACGCCACGCAGCTCGATCGAGACGGTCACGACCGTGCCGCCCTCGGCTCGCGCCGCCCACTCGATGGACCCCTGGAGCTCGTTCGTCACGAGGGTCCTGACGATCTGCGTGCCGAGCCCGCCGGTCGGCGTGGGCCCCGCCCCCATGCCGACGCCGTCGTCGGAGACCGTCACGAGCAGGTGCGTCCCGTCCCGCTGCGCGTTGATCTCGACCGTCCCGCCACCCACCTTCGTCAGTCCGTGCTCGACCGCGTTCGTCACGAGCTCGGTGAGGACGAGCGCCAGTGCCGTCGCGTCCTGCGCGGGCACGAGACCGAACGAGCCGCTCGCCACCGTGCGCACGCTGACGTCCGCCGACGCGACGTCGGCCGCGAGGCGCAGGGCACGGCCGACCATGACGTCGAACTCCACCTCTTCGTCGAGCGTCTGCGACAGGCTGTCGTGGACGAGGGCGATCGTCGCGACGCGTCGCATCGCCTCCTCGAGCGCCTCCTTGGCCTCCGGCAGCTTCATCCGGCGGGCCTGGAGACGCAGCAGGGCAGCGACGGTCTGGAGGTTGTTCTTCACCCGGTGGTGGATCTCCCGGATGGTGGCGTCCTTGGTGATGAGCTCGCGCTCGCGCCGACGCAGCTCCGAGACGTCGCGGCACATGAGGACGGCACCGATCCTCTGGCCGCGGTCCGTCAGCGGCACGGCGCGCACCGACAGGCACACCCCGCGCGACTCGATCTCCGTGCGCCACGGTGCGCGCCCCATGACGACGAGCGGCATCGACTCGTCGACCGGCATCTTGTGCTCGATGAGGTTCGCCGTGACCTCGATGAGGGACTCGCCGACGAGCGCGCCGATGACGCCGAGCCGGTGGAAGCAGCTGAGCGCGTTCGGGCTCGCGTAGAGCACCTCGCCCTCCGAGTTGAGGCGGATGAGACCGTCGCCGACGCGCGGCGCCCCACGCCTCGGGCCCGTCGCCGCATCAGGGTAGGGGAAGTCGCCGCACGCGACCATGCTCATGAGGTCGTCCGCGGCCTCGACGTAGTTGAGCTCCAGCCGACTCGGTGTCCTGCCGCTGCCGAGGTTCGTCTGGCGGGCCACGACAGCGATGGCATGACCCTTGTGCACCACGGGCACGGCCTCCTCGCGCACCGCGTAGGTGCCGAACCAGCGCGGCTCCCGGGAACGCTGCGTCGTCTCCTCCGCCATCGCCCTCTCGAGCTGGGGGCGCAAGCCCTCGGGAGCGAACGTCCCGACGATGTCGTCGTAGTGGACGGTCGCGCCCGTGCTCGGTCGGCACTGGGAGACCGCCACGTAGCCGCCGTCACCGGTCGGCAACCACAGCACGAGGTCGGCGAACGCGAGGTCCGAGATCTGCTGCCAGTCACCGACGAGCAGGTGGAGCCACTCCACGTCGGGCGCTGCGAGGCTGGCGTGCTTGGATACGAGATCACTCATGGTCGACACACCTCAGAGCCTACGCACCATCGGCGGGCACCGGACCCGACGCACCTCGAACGACGTTGGGTAGGCTCGTGTGACGAGACCGCCCGAAGGAGAATCCGATGCGCATCAGCATTGACCTGCAGTTCCCTGTGGCGACGGACGCGGTCGTCCGACTGGTCAACGACGAGGACTTCATCCGCTACCGGGCGCAGCGGACAGGCTCACGGATCGTCCAGGTGGACGTCACCTCAGGGGCGGACGGCAGCTTCACCTCCGCCGTGCGTCGGACGATCTCGAGCGACCTCATCCCTCCGCACGTGCGCCCGGTGGTCGGCAGCGAGCTCGAGATCCGCCAGACCGAGGCGTGGGCCGAGCCGCACGCCGGCCCGCAGGGCGACCGTCACGGCACCGTCGCCGTCGACATCACCGGTGCACCGGTGCGCATGACCGGGTCCATCCTGCTCTCGCCGTCCGACGACGGGTCCGTCATGACGTACTCGGGTGAGATCAAGAGCTCGCTCCCCCTCTTCGGAACTGCTGTGGAGAAGGCTGCCGCCGACGCGATCGAGCAGGCTCTCCTCGAAGAAGCTCGGTGCGCTGCGTCGTGGATCGCCGGCGACCGCGACATGTGACACGGGAGCGCTCGGGCGCTCGCTCTGCGTAACAATTTGGCATACGTCGACGCGAGCGCAGCCCTCCGACCTGCGGTTATAGGTTTTCCGCAAGCGTTTCACCGCTCTGCGCCGGACGGCTGCTTGACAGTGTGGGATCGCTCCCACGAGGATCACCACTAACGCATGGGAGCGCTCCCAAGAGACTGGGATCACACTCGTGCACGCTCGACGAGACGGACCCACCCCCGTGTCCGTCTCGTGAACTTCACTGACAGGAACCCGCGGCAGCGGTGCCGCACCCGTCGACAAAGGAGTCCTCGACATGACACGTAGCACCCGTACGCGCCGACTGACCACGGTGGTCGCCGGCGCATCCATCTTCGCCCTCACCCTCTCCGCATGCTCCGACAGCGACGCGGGTGGCGAGGACGCCGACGGCAAGATCACCCTCACCGTCGCGACGTTCAACAACTTCGGGTACACCGACGAGCTCCTCGCCGAGTACACGGCAGCGAACCCCGACATCACCGTCGAGCACGTCAAGGCCGCCGAGTCGGGCGACGCCCGCACCAACCTCACGACGCGTCTCGCCGCCGGTGGCGACGGCCTCGCGGACATCGAGGCCATCGAGATCGACTGGATGCCGGAGCTCACGCCGCTCGCGGACCGCTTCGAAGACCTCGACGCACCCGAGGTCGAGGGCCGCTACCTCGACTGGAAGCTCGAGCAGGGCATGGCCGAGGACAAGCTCATCGGGCTCGGCACGGACATCGGCCCGGAGGCCATCTGCTACCGCTCCGACCTCTTCGCCGCAGCCGGTCTGCCGACCGACCGCGCCGCGGTCGCCGAGCTCCTCGGTGGCGAGAACGCCACGTGGGAGAAGTACTTCGAGGTCGGTCGCACCTTCACGGCTGCCTCCGACTCCGCCTGGTACGACTCCGCCGTCGCCATCATGCAGGCCCAGGTCGGCCAGCTCGAGGCGGCGTACGAGGACCCGGAGACCGGAGAGGTCATGGACCTCGCCGAGAACACCGAGATCAAGGAGCGCTACGACACGATCCTCACGGAGTCCGCGGAGCTCTCCGCGAACCTCGCCATGTGGGGAGACGACTGGAAGGCCGGCTTCCAGAATAACGCGTTCGCCACGATGATCTGCCCGTCCTGGATGACCGGGTCCATCGAGTCCGAGGCCGGCGGCGTCGTCGGCTGGGACGTCGCTGACGTCTTCCCCGAGGGTGGTGGCAACTGGGGCGGGTCCTTCCTCACCGTCCCGTCGTCGGGCAAGAACGTCGACGAGGCCAAGAAGCTCGCCCTCTGGCTGACCGCTCCCGAGCAGCAGCTCAAGGCGTTCACCGAGGCCGGCAACTTCCCGAGCCAGGTCGAGGTCCAGACGGACGAGGCCCTGCTCGCCACGACGAACGACTTCTTCAACGACGCGCCGGTCGGCGAGATCTTCAAGGCTCGCGCCGAGGCCGTCAACCCGGTCCCGCCGTTCAAGGGCCAGGCGTACTTCTCGCTCCAGCAGATCGTCAACGACGCCCTCAACCGGGTCGACGTCGACGGCACCGACGATGCCGCGAGCTCATGGGACAAGGCGATCACGAGCTTCAACGAGCTGGGTCTCTGATCCTCGTCGGCTGAGCTGAGCACCACCTGAACGACACACATCGGGCGCCGCCGGACAAGCACCACCCGGCGGCGCCCGATGCATCACGCCCCTGCTCAACGACGCGGGCCCGGCCCGCGCATGCCAGAAGGAACCCCATGGCCGTCCTGTCGCCACCCAAGCCCTCGCGCGAGGTCGATCGCGCGCCGCGGCGCATCGCCTTCAGCCAGACGGCGGGCAAGTGGGATGTGAAGCTCTCTCCCTACCTCTACATCTCGCCGTTCTTCATCCTCTTCGCGATCACGGGGCTCTTCCCGCTCCTCTACACGGCGTACGTGTCGGTCTTCGACTGGCACCTCCTGTATGGCAAGGGCGACTTCGTCGGTATGCAGAACTACGCCGACGTCGTCGAGATGCCGAGCTTCTTCAAGGCGCTGCGCAACACCTTCTCGATCTTCCTGCTCTCGTCCGTCCCGCAGGTCGTCGCCGCGCTCATCCTCGCCGCTCTCCTCAGCGCGAACATCCGCGCGAAGACCTTCTGGCGCATGGGTGTCCTCATCCCCTACGTCGTCGCCCCCGTCGCCGTCGGCCTCATCTTCGGCCGGATGTTCGCCGACGAGTCCGGCATGATCAACGCGCTGCTGGCCACGGTCGGCATCGACGCGGTCCGCTGGCACGCCGAGGTCCTGCCCAGCCACTTCGCGATCGCGACGATGGTGAACTTCCGGTGGACCGGGTACAACACCCTCATCTTCCTCGCCGCGATGCAGGCCATCCCCCGCGAGCTCTACGAAGCCGCGATCCTCGACGGCGCCGGCCGGCTCCGGCAGTTCTTCTCGATCACGATCCCGCAGCTGCGCCCGACCCTCATCTTCGTCATCATCACCGCGACCATCGGTGGGCTGCAGATCTTCGACGAGCCCCGCATGTTCGACTCGACCGGCCGTGGCGGCTCGGACCAGCAGTGGATGACCGTCACGATGTTCCTCTACGAGCTCGGATGGGGGCCGCAGAAGAGCTTCGGCCGTGCCTCAGCCGTCGCGTGGATCCTCTTCCTCATCATCGTGGTCATCGGCCTCATCAACTTCATGATCACCAGAAGGATCTCGTCGACCGGCGAGACCGCCCCCAAGCAGCGCAAGCGCTCCAGCTCGAGCAACCGGAGGAAGCGATGAGCTCCATCCCCGTCATCGCCCAGACAGCAGGCAAGGGCGCAGCCCGCTCCGCGGCGCGTCGACGCGTCAAGCTCGCAGGTCCCGACCGCCGTCCCGGGTGGGTCACCTACGCGATCCTCAGCGTGGTCATCCTCATCTCGGCGTACCCGATCTACTACACGCTCCTCCTCGGGTCGACCGATCAGACGACCATCGCGGCGAACCCGGTGCCGAGCCTCATCCCGGACGGTCAGCTGTTCGAGAACTTCCAGCGCGTCTTCGAGTCGAACATCCCGCTCATGAAGGGCTTCGTCAACTCGGTGATCGTCGCTGTCATCCAGTCCGTCTCGGTGGTCGTCTTCTCGACGCTCGCCGGCTACTCCTTCGCGAAGCTCCGCTTCCGTGGCCGCGGCCCGCTCCTCGTCTTCGTCATCGCGACGATGGCGATCCCGGTCCAGCTCGGCATCGTGCCGCTGTTCATCGTCATGTCCGAGCTCGGCTGGTCCGGCAAGCTCATCGCCGTGATCGTCCCTGGGGCGGTGACCGCGTTCGGTGTGTTCTGGATGACGCAGTACCTCGAGAGCGCGCTGCCGTACGAGCTCATCGAGGCCGCACGTGTCGACGGGGCATCGATGATCCGGACCTTCTGGCACATCGCCATGCCCGCCGCACGACCCGCTGCGGCGATGCTCGCGCTCTTCACCTTCATCAGCAGCTGGACCATGTTCTTCTGGCCCTTCATCATCCTCGGGTCGAACAACCCGACCCTCCCGATGGTGATCCAGCTGCTCAACGCGAACTACTTCACGGACTACGCCCTCATCATGTCCGGGGTGCTTCTGTCCACGCTTCCGCTGATCTTCGTTTTCATCTTCGCGGGCCGCCACCTGGTCGCCGGCATCATGCAAGGAGCAGTCAAGGGATGACGTCCACCTCGAGCACCTCCGACCCCGCCGGCCCCCTCACCTTCCCCGAAGGATTCATCTGGGGAGCCGCCACGGCCGCCTTCCAGATCGAGGGCGCGGGCCACGTCGACGGACGTCGCGACTCCATCTGGGACACCTTCTGCACGGTCCCAGGAGCCGTCCTCGACGGTCACGACGGCGAGGTCGCGTGCGACCACTACAACCGGTACGACGCCGACACGTCGCTCATGCAGAGCATGAACATCGGCGCCTACCGCTTCTCGACCTCGTGGTCGCGCGTCCGCCCCGACGGCGTCGCCGGCCCCGGCGGCATCAACCCGAAGGGGATCGACTTCTACTCGCGCCTCGTCGACTCCCTCCTCGAGAAGAACATCCTTCCCTGGCTCACGCTCTACCACTGGGACCTGCCGCAGGCTCTCGAGGACAAGGGCGGCTGGGCGAACCGCGACACGGCGTACCTCTTCGCCGAGTACGCGGTGACGATGCACGAGGCTCTCGGGGACCGTGTCGGGGTGTGGACCACGCTCAACGAGCCGTGGTGCTCCTCGTTCCTCAGCTACACGGCCGGTGTGCACGCGCCGGGCCGCCAGTCGCGACCGGACGGCCTCGCGGCAGCACACCACCTCATGCTCGGGCACGGGCTCGCGACGCAGGAGCTGCGCTCGCGAGCAGCGGACGCCAACCTCGGGCTCACGCTGAACTTCACGGTCGCGGACCCCGTCGACCCCTCGAGCCCCGAGGACGTCGATGCCGCACGCCGCATCGACGCGCAGTTCAACCGCGTCTTCGCCGACCCCGTGTTCAAGGGTGCCTACCCGGTCGACCTCCTCCAGGACCTCGACGAGGTCGGTCTCGCCGACGGCTTCCTGTCCCTCGTCAAGGACGGCGACCTCGAGATCATCTCGACACCGATCGACACGCTCGGCGTGAACTATTACCACGGCGAGGCCGTGAGCAAGACCCCGCCGACCTCCGCCCTCGTCGGAGACGCGCCGGTCGAGCGCCCCACCTCGTCGCCCTACCCGGCGGCGGACGGTGTGTACGTCCACCCACGAGGCCTCCCCGTCACCGACATGGACTGGGAGATCCAGCCAGAAGGACTCACGCGCCTCCTGCTGCGCCTGCAGGAGGAGTACACGGGCCCGGCGGGCGCCCGGCTCTTCGTCACCGAGAACGGCTGCGCGTACGACGACGTCGCCGACGCGGACGACTACGTCGACGACCAGAACCGCCTGGACTTCTACGACGTCCACCTGCGGGCGACGCACGACGCCATCGCTCAGGGCGCCGACGTCGGCGGGTACTTCGCCTGGTCCCTCCTCGACAACTTCGAGTGGGCGTGGGGCTACCACAAGCGCTTCGGCATCGTCCGCGTGAACTACGAGACGCAGGAACGGACGATCAAGGCCAGCGGGGCATGGTATGCAGAGGTAGCACGCACGAACACGCTGAACGCCGCCGCGGACGTCACCCTGTAAGAGAGCAGCTCTGCTCGACACCGGTTGACGACGACGTCGGCCCTGAGGAGACCAATGAGTACGCACGTCCCCACGCTGGAGGAAGTGGCGCAGACGGCCGGAGTCTCACGCTCCACCGCCTCGCGCGCCATCAACGGCGGTTCTCGGGTCTCCCCAGAAGCACAAGCGGCAGTCGACGACGCGATCGCCCGGCTCGGGTACATCCCGAACCGGGCGGCGCGCTCGCTCGTCACCCGCCGGACGAACTCCATCGCGCTCGTCGTCCCCGAGCCGGACGAGCGGGTGCTCAGCGACCCGTTCTTCGCGGCGACGCTGCGCGGGATGAACGCGTCGCTCAAGGACACCGACCTCCAGCTCGTCCTGCTCATCGACAAGCCCGGCGAGAGCAGCGGGCGCATGGGTCGGTACCTGCGCAACGGCCACGTCGACGGGGCGATCGTCGTCTCGCACCACCGCAAGGACGACCTCGAGAGCGTCATCGACGTCTCCCGGCTGCCGGCGGTGTTCGTCGGTCGCCCGTTCAAGGTCTTCCCCGGACTGCGGTTCGTCGACGTCGACAACTTCGCCGGGGGTGTCCTCGCCACCCAGCACCTCGTCGACCGGGGCCGCACGAACATCGCGCACATCTCCGGACCGACCGACATGACGGCCGGCGAGGACCGTCAGGCCGGTTGGCGCCACGCGCTGACCGGCGCGGGGCTGCCCGAGGGGCCGCTCGCCGGCGGGGACTTCACCACCGCGGCCGGCATCGTGGCGATGGAGGCCATCCTGGCTGCCGACCCGACGGTCGACGCGGTCTTCGCCGCCTCCGACCTCATGGCCGTCGGGGCGCTGCGCGTCCTCGCGAAGCACGGGCGGTCCGTCCCTGACGATGTCGCGGTCGTCGGCTACGACGACCTCGGCGTCGCCGAAGGCACCGTCCCCGCACTCACGACGATCTGCAACCCGGTCGTCCGCATGGCCCGGTACGCCACGGACGAGCTCTTGGCGAGGCTCGGCGTCCTGCGCACGGGGGACCTCGACGACCCACCCGCCGACATCTCGTCCGTCGTCATGGACGACGGCCACATGGTGCTCGCCCCCGAGCTCGTGGAACGCTCCTCGACCTGAGCGCGAACAGTCGGCCTGCGTGCCTGCCCGGCCCGGGGCAGACTGGAGCGATGACCACACCATCTCCCACTCCCACCACGCCTCTGCCCGGAGGAGACATCCCCCTCCTGGGCTTCGGCACCTGGCAGTCCGAGGGCGACGACGCATACAGGTCCGTGCTGCACGCTCTCGAGACCGGCTACCGGCACATCGACACCGCGACGGCCTACGGCAACGAGGAGCAGGTCGGTCGCGCGATCGCCGACTCCGGCGTGCCGCGCGACGACATCTTCGTGACCACCAAGCTGCCGCCGGACAACGCCGGGAAAGAGCGTGAGACCCTCGAGGCATCGCTCCAGAAGCTCGGCCTCGCTGCCGTCGACCTCTGGCTCGTCCACTGGCCTCCCCACGCGAAGGCGAGCCCCGAGGTCTGGCAGCAGTTCCGCGAGCTGCGCGACGAGGGCTTGGCCCGGTCGATCGGCGTGAGCAACTACTCCCCCACGCAGATCGACGAGCTGACCGAGGCGACGGGCGAGACCCCGGCCATCAACCAGATCCCCTGGAGCCCCACCGACTACGACGCCACCCTCGCTGCCGAGCTCGGTGCACGCGGCGTCGTCCTCGAGGGCTACAGCCCGTTCAAGCGCACCGATCTCGACGACCCGGTGCTCGCCCAGGTCGCTGCTGCCCACGGGGTCGAGCCTGCGCACGTCGTGCTCCGCTGGCACATCGACCACGGCTTCGTCGTCATCCCGAAGTCCGTGACGCCCGAGCGGATCGCCTCGAACTTCCGCGCCCTCGAGATCACGCTCGGCGCGGAGGAGATCGCGCTCGTCGACGGCCTCGGCATCGCCACGGAGGTGGCGGAACGGTAGTTTGACCGTAGGCCGGACCAGGCCGAGCAGACCGCCCTCCGACAAGGAGCCCTAGTGACCACACGCACGGTGACATCCACCCCGCAGCCGCTCGCCACGTCAACGAGGCCGACTCCCGCGACGACCTCGCCCGCATGGGCGAACGCACTCGGCCAGCTCACCGGGGCCGTCGAGATCCTCGGGTACGGCGAGGGGCTGCACGAGATGCTCGCGACACCACGCCGCGAGATCAACGTCGCCGTCCCGCTCCGGCGCGACGACGGCCGGGTGGAGCTCTTCCACGGCTTCCGGGTCCAGCACAACATCTCCCGCGGACCGGGGAAGGGCGGTCTGCGCTACCACCCGAGCGTCGACATCGACGAGGTCCGTTCGCTGGCGATGCTCATGACGTGGAAGTGTGCGATCGTCGAGCTCCCCTACGGCGGTGCCAAGGGCGGGGTCGGGATCAACCCGCACGAGTACAGCCAGGCCGAGCTCGAGCGGGTGACCCGCCGCTACACGAGCGAGATCATGCCGATCATCGGCCCGGAGCACGACATCATGGCGCCCGACATGGGCACCAGCGAGCAGACCATGGCCTGGGTCATGGACACGTACTCCGTGAGCAAGGGCCACACGATCCCGGCGGTCGTCACGGGCAAGCCGCTCGCCGTCGGCGGGTCGCTCGGTCGTCCGACGGCGACGTCACGCGGAGTCGTCCACGTCACCCAGTCGGCGCTGGCCGAGGCGGGCGCCGAGCTCGCGGGAGCGACGGTCGCCATCCAGGGTTTCGGCAAGGTCGGGTCGCACGCCGCGGCGATCTTCGCCGACGAGGGTGCGCGCGTGGTCGCCGTCACCGACGAGTTCGGCGGGGTGCACAACCCTGCGGGACTCGACGTCACGCGGCTGTTCGAGCACGTCGGGGCGACAGGTTCGGTCGTCGGTTTCGACGACGCGGACCCCATCGACAACACACGCCTGCTCGCCCTGGAGGTCGACGTCCTCGTCCCCGCCGCAGTCGACGGGGTGGTCAACGCGCAGACCGCACCCCACGTCCGGGCAAGGTTCGTCGTCGAGGGCGCCAACGGTCCCACGACCTCGGAGGCGGACGCGATCCTCGCCGCGCAGGGCACCGTCGTCGTGCCGGACATCCTCGCCAACGCGGGTGGTGTCGTCGTCTCCTACTTCGAGTGGGTCCAGGCGAACCAGGCCTACTGGTGGACGCTCGCGGAGATCGAGGAGAAGCTCGCCGGTCGGATGCGCTCTGCGTACGCGGACGTCGCGGGGCTGGCTCAGCGCGAGGGGCTGACCCTGCGTGACGCGGCCCTCGTCATCGGGGTCAAGCGGGTCGCGGAAGCACACCAGATCCGCGGGCTCTATCCCTGACGGTCGCCGCGCCCCTGGCAGCCCACGGCAGCGCACCTACGCACGCTGATCGACCCGGTCGGGGCTCCCCGACCGGGTCGATCGTCACTGGTCGGACTGCGGCTGGCGGTCGGCCCAGGCGTGGAGGTCGGTCCGCGGCCCGGTGAAGAACGGCAGCTCCTCACGCACGTGACGCCGCGCCTCGGTGGCCCGCAGGTCACGCATGAGGTCGACGATGCGGTCGAGCTGCGCAGCCTCGAACGCGAGGATCCACTCGTAGTCGCCGAGCGCGAAGGCCGAGACCGTGTTGGCCCGCACGTCCTTGTAGCCCGCGGCAGCGATGCCGTGGTCACGGAGCATGGTGCCACGCTCCTCCGGAGGCAGCAGGTACCACTCGTAGGACCGCACGAACGGGTACACGCAGATGTAGTCGCCCGGAGCCTCGTCGGCCATGAACGCCGGGATGTGGCCGCGGTTGAACTCCGCCGGGCGGTGGAGCGCCGCCACGGACCACACGGGCTCGAGGTGGCGGCCGAGCTCGGAGGCACGCAGGCGCTGGTAAGCGCCCTGGACGGACTCGATCGTGGGGCCGTGCCACCACACCATGAGGTCTGCGTCCGAGCGCAGCCCACCGACGTCGTACCAGCCGCGCACCGTGAGCTCCGTCTCGGCGCCCGTCGCCTCGCCACCGACCGCGGCGAGAGCGTCGTCGACGAGCGCACGGCGCTCGTCCGCGTCCACCGGGAGCGTCTGGACTGTGGAGAACACCGACCACATCGCGTAGCGCACGGCCTGGTTGATGGGCTCGGTGCTGATCTCCTCGCCGGTGTCGGCGCGGTGGTGGGTGTGGCCGGTCTCGGTCATAGGTCTGCGTCCAGCTCTCGTCTAGGGCTCGGTCGGGTGTGGTCGGTCGCGATCAGGTGAGGAGACCCGCGCTGCACAGTGCGGGGACGCCGCTGTCCTCGCCGTCGCGGCGACGGCAGCAGCCGGGCCGGCAGACGGACGGGAACGCGCCGAGGGTCCCGACGGTACGCTGCTCGACGTCGTCGCCGCGCGCGATCGCGGCACGCTCGAGCACGAGGTCGACGAGACCGGACACGAACGGCGCGCGCGTGCTGACGGTCCCGGCACGCACGGCGCTCATGCCGAGCTCGGTCGCCGTGGCGAGCGCCTCGGTGTCGAGGTCGTAGGCGACCTCCATGTGGTCGGAGATGAAGCCGATCGGAGAGAGCACGACCGAGCGCTTGCCCTGCGCAGCCATCTCCTGGAGGAGGTCGTTGACGTCGGGCTCCAGCCATGGCTGGGTGGGCGGACCGGAACGTGAGCAGTACGCGAGGGTCCACGGGATCTCGCGTCCGAGCTCGGCACCGACCCGCTCCGCGACGACGGCCGCGAGGTCCAGGTGCTGCGCCGAGTACGTGGCGCCGGGGACGATCGACGCGGCCTCCATCGTGTCCGGGATGGAGTGCGTGACGAAGACGAGGTCCGCGGCGGCTGCCGCGTCGGTGCCGGCCTGCTCTGCGAGCGCCCGGAACGCGTCGACGACGGCGTCGATGTTCGCCTGGGCGAAGCCGGGGTGGTTGAAGTAGGAGCGCACCTTGTCGAACTGCACCCCCGTGGAGCCGTCGGGGCCGAGGTCGCCGAGACCGTCGAGGGTGAGCGCGAGGTCCTCGCGGTACTGACGGCACCCGGAGTACGAGGAGTACGCGCTCGTGACGAGCGCGACCGCGCGCTGGACGCCGGCGGCCTTGAGCTCCTCCACGGCGTCCTTCGTGTACGGTGCCCAGTTCCGGTTGCCCCACACGACGGGGAGGTCGATCCCGCGTGCCGCGAGCTCGGCCTCGAGGGCCGCCTTGAGCGCGAGATTCTGCTCGTTGATGGGGCTCTTGCCGCCGAAGCCGTAGTAGTGCTCGCCGACCTCCTCGAGCCGCGCGTCGGGGATCCCCTTGCCGGCGGTGACGTTCCGCAGGAACGGGACGACGTCCTCCGGCTTGTTCGGTCCCCCGAAGGAGAAGAGCAGGAGGGCGTCGTAGGGACGGGCTGCAGGAGCGGGCGCGGTGCTCAGGGACATGGCTGACATCCTCCCACCGCTACGCCGGGTCCACACGGCAAAGAGCGCGCTCGCAGATGTGACCTTGACCAGACACCGCGTCACCTCGATCGTTCGGCTCGTGCGAGCGGCTCGGCGCACGAGCACGCCCGGCGGTTCAGCGCCCGAGGCGCCGTTCCCGCGCGGAGTACGCGCGCAGCGCACGCAGGTAGTCGACCCTGCGGAAGTCCGGCCAGTACGCCTCGCAGAAGTAGAACTCCGAGTGCGCGCTCTGCCACAGCAAGAAGCCGCCGAGCCGCTGCTCCCCCGACGTCCGGATGACGAGCTCAGGGTCGGGCTGACCCTTCGTGTAGAGGTGCTCGGCGATGTCGTCGACGTCGATGTCGGCGGCGATCTCCTCGATCGTCGCGCCGTGCGAGGCGCGCTCGCGCAGGAAGTCACGGACGGCGTCGGCGATCTCGTGGCGCCCCCCGTACCCGATCGCCACGTTGACCTCGATGCCACCCACGGAGTCGGTCTGGGTCTGGGCGCGTCGGAGCGTCGCCGCGAGCGCGGGCGGGAGGAGGTCGAGGCGGCCGACGACGCGCAGGCGCCAGCGACCGCTGCTCGCGAGGGCACAGACCGAGTCCTCGATGATGTCGAGGAGGGCGTCGAGCTCTTCGGCTGCGCGGGACAGGTTGTCGGTGGAGAGCATCCAGAGGGTGACGACCTCGACGCCGAGCTCCTCGCTCCACCGGAGGAAGTCCTCGATCTTGTCGGCGCCACGCCGGTGGCCCGTGGCGGCGGGCTCGCCGAAGGACTTGGCCCAGCGGCGGTTGCCGTCGAGGATCACGCCCACGTGTCGGGGTGAGGTCTCACCGTCGAGCGAAGCAGCCAGCCGCTTCTCGTAGAGCCCGTAGAGCAGGTGGGGCATGCGCACGCGGGGTCCTCCGGGGTGGTCGGTGGGTTCTAACGCTACCGGAGGTGGACCGCTGCACCACAAGGTCTCCACACTGTCTGTGCGACCCCGTACCAGGACCTAGAACCTACGCTTTCGTAACCTACGCAGGCGTAAGTTATGGTCGTCCCCAACGCGTGCACGATCGACCGAGGAGCACCTATGGCCAGGACACCCGTGGCCGACGACGACCCGCACGAGACTGCGGCGAGCGCTGACGGCGCGCACCACACGACGGCCGTCGAGCACCTCGGCGAGGTCGCCTCTGCAGTCGCCGACGCCGTGAAGCCCCGTCTGCGGGGCTGGATCCATGCCGGCACCTTCCCGCTGGCCCTCGTGGGCTGCATCGCCCTCGCCATGACCGCCGAACCGGGCGCGCCGCGAGTCGCGTCGATCGTGTTCGGTATCAGCGCGATCCTGCTGTTCGGCACGAGCGCCGTCTATCACCTCGGCACGTGGTCGCCGAAGGTCGCAGGGATCCTGCGCCGGGCGGACCACTCGAACATCTTCCTCATCATCGCCGGGAGCTACACGCCCATGGCGGTGTACCTGCTCTCGGAGAGCAGGGCGCGCGTCCTGCTCATCATCGTGTGGACGGGCGCGATCCTCGGGCTCGCGGCACGGATCATCTGGCTGGGGGCACCCCGGTGGGTGTACGTCCCGATCTACCTGGCTCTCGGCTGGGTGGCCGTGGGGTACATGCCGGTGTTCTGGCAGGCGCAGGCGGGTCCCACCGCGGTCGTCCTCATCGCCATCGGCGGTCTGGCGTACACGCTCGGCGCGATCGTCTACGCCCTCAAGCGCCCGGACCCGAGCCCGCAGTGGTTCGGTTTCCACGAGGTCTTCCACGTGCTCACCGTCTTCGGCTTCGGCTTCCACTTCGCTGCGGTCGCGTACGCGGCGACGGCCGCCGCTGGCTGACCGCCGCCGAGCTACGCGTCGTGCGTCACGTCGGGCCGCGGGGGCGCGGGCAGCGGGACGACGCCGTAGCGGCGGTTCCGGAGCGACGGGTTCCGCTCCCGCTCGTCGGCGATCCCCTGGGCGTCGATGTCGGCCGAGGTGAACGCGCGATCCTCACCGAGCTCGATGCTCACGAGCCCGTCCGGGGCGACGAGGAGCGAGTGCCCGCTGACGCCCCGGCCGGCCTGACCGACGGCCACGACCGCGCACGTGTTCTCGATGGCACGCGCCTGCGCCAGGATGCGCCAGTGCTCGACCTTCCGCGGCCCGGACGCCCACGCGGCCGGCACGACGAGGACCTGCGCCCCCGCGTCCACCAGCCGTCGCGCCGCCTCGGGGAAACGCAGGTCGTAGCACGTCATGACACCGACACGGAGGTCGCCGACCTCGACGACGACGGGCGGCGCCGCGGGGTCCCCCGCAGCGAGACGGTCCGACTCCCGCTGCCCGAACGCGTCGTACAGGTGGACCTTGCGATAGACCGCGACGACCTCGCCGCCCCTGACCACGACCAGCGCGTTGCTCGCCTTCGTCGCACCACCCGGGCCGCGCTCCCCGTCAGTCCCGACCGCGGGCAGGACGGTCCCCGCGACGACGGTGACCGACGACCGTGCCGTGCGTTCGACGAGCAGCGAGACGAACGGGCCGTCGAGCGGTTCTGCGTGCTCGACGCCCACGCCCCGCGGGTCGTAGCCGCTCGCGTACTCCGGCAGGACGAGGAGGTCTGCGCGCACGCGCTCGGCCTCCGCGAGGGCCTGGCTCACGACCACCCGGTTGGCGGCGTGGTCGGGGCTGACCTCGAGCTGGGCGATCGTCACGCGCATCGGTCTCAGGCCTTCCCGGCACCACCGTCAGGACCGCCGTGCGGTCCGCTGCCGGTACCGTCGGCGGGACCGGCATCGCCCGGGCGACGGTCGTCGAAGGTCGCGTCGACGACCGACTCGTTGTGCGCCCGGTGGTTGACCCGTCGCAGCTTCCGCGTCATCGAGAGCACGAGGACGATCGTCGCGAGCGCCACGACGAAGATCGCGAGGAACCCGGGCAGACCGGGCGAGACCTCCACGGGGTCGAGATCCTCGCGCAGGGGCGACTGCGTGGAGGACGGCGACGGCTCGGGAGTCGTCGTCTCGGTGGGGAGCACCTGCATCCCGGTCCGGGCGTCCACGAGCATCGACAGGTCGAGGTCGGTCAGCAGCGCGGTCCCGCTCATGCGCGTGCCTCCTCAGCCAGGGTGACGCCTGCGAAGAGATCGTCCTCGGGCAGCGTGGTCGGGACCCGCGACTCGGCGAGCTCGTACTCCTCCACCGTCCATACCCCGACCTCGAGCTCTCGGGGCGTCGCGAAGAAGAAGCCGTCGGGGTCGATCTGCGTCGCGTGCGCACGCAGCGCCGCATCCCTGGCGGAGAAGAAGTCTGCGCACTCGATGCGCGTCGTCACCTCGCGCTCGGCGATCTCACGGGCAGCACGGGACTCGACCCAGTCACCGAAGGGCGACTCGAGGCCGGCCGCGAGGATCGCCTCGTGCATCGTCCGGATCCGACGCATGGAGAAGTCGTGGTTGTAGTAGAGCTTGAGGGGTTCCCACGGCTCGCCGTGGCCACGGTAGCGCTCCACGTCACCTGCGGTGTCGAACGCCTCCTTGGCCACGCGGTGGCACATGATGTGGTCCGGGTGCGGGTAGCCCCCGGACGGGTCGTATGTCGTGATGACGTGGGGGCGGAACGACCGGACCAGCTCGACGAGCGGCGTCGCCGCCACCTCGAGCGGTGTCGCCGCGAAGCAGCCGTCGGGCAGCGGCGGCAACGGGTCGCCCTCCGGGAGGCCGGAGTCGACGAAACCGAGCCAGTGGTGCTGGACCCCCAGCGCCTTCGCCGCGTTCGCCATCTCGACCGTGCGGACCTCGCGCATCTCGTCGAGGTCTGTGATCTCCCGGCCGAACTGCGGGTTGAGGATGCTGCCTCGCTCACCACCGGTGCAGCTGACGACGAGCACCTCGACGCCCTGCGCCGCGTACCGGGCGGTGGTTGCCGCTCCCTTGCTCGACTCGTCGTCCGGGTGCGCGTGGACGGCCATGAGCCGCAACGGCGAAGTGGTCACCGGTCCTCCTTCGATCTCCGTGGCCGCTCGGCCCCGGGCGGGCGCCGATTTCGGCTGTGCCGTGATCACGACAATAATCACCTGAAGACCATGATCCCCCAGCACGACGGCCGGGCTGCACCCGCCGGCGCCTGAGGCCACCGCCGGAAAGGCGCCTGCCGTGCCCGATCTCCCCGTCAGCCCCGAGCAGCACCCGTCCCCGACGACGTCCGTCCAGCCGCCGCAGGACCGCTACGGCACGACGCGCAGGCCCACGAACCCCGTCGTCCTGCGGGTCCTGCTGGCGGGCGTCGCGGTCGCCGTCCTCGCCCTGGTCGCGTGGATGGCGTTCGCGCAGGAAGGGAACGACGTCCGCGGGCGTGACGTCGGCTACTCCGTTACGAGCCCGGAGGTCGTGGAGATCACGTTCGACGTGGCGAAGCCGAAGGACGCGACGGTCGTCTGCACCCTGGAGGCGCTCAACAGCAGCTACGCCCAGGTCGGCACACGCGAGGTGACGATCGGCCCCTCGACTCTGGCCGAGGCCCGGTTCACCACAGAGATCGCCACCTCGGAGGAGGCGGTCACTGCCGTCGTGGAGAGCTGCCGGACCGTCGACTAGCACCTGGCGGGCGTTCCAGGTGCCGGTGCAGGCCACCTGGGTTAGCGTGAACGAACTGGCGTCAAGCAGCGGCGCGGGAACACAGCAGGATCAGCGCAGGAGAAGTGTGTGAACACCCGCTCGCCCGCAACTCTGACGGAGAGCGAGGCGCACTCCCGCGCGGTGACCCCCGGTCGCTCCCGGCTCGCCACCCTCCCTTCTGACCTCGGAGACCCGTCATGACCGCTCCATCCGTGCTCTCGCACGCAGCACCGTCTGCATCCTCCGCCGCACCGTCGGACGAAGCCGGGACCCTCGACAGCGGTCGGCCCCTCCCTCTGCCTGCGCCCCGCGGCGCGCTGAGCTCAGCTCTCGTGGCCCTCCTGCGTGGACCGGCCGACGACGGCCGGTCCGACACCTTCCGGGACGGCGCCGCACAGGTGCTCGCGGCCCGCGACGCAGGGACGCCGGTGAGCGAGGACGACGACCTCCAGATCACGCTGTTCTGCCTGTACGAGCTCCACTACCGCGGGATCGACGGGGTCGACGACCGGTGGGAGTGGTCGCCCGGGCTCATCGGGGCGCGCCACCTCGTCGAGAAGCTCTTCGAGAGCGAGCTGCGCGGACGCGTGAGCGTCCCGGACCTCCCGGATCCGTCCGCTCCGACGGTGGCAGCCGCGCTCTTCGCGCTCGCAGCCCAGGACTCCGGCCCGAGCCTGGCGCGCTTCGTCGCGAAGGAGGCGACCGACGACCAGCTGCGCGAGCTCCTCGTGCAGCGCTCCCTCTACCAGCTCAAGGAGGCGGACCCGCACACCTGGGCGATCCCACGCCTGGCCGGCGCACCGAAGGCTGCCCTCGTCGAGATCCAGACCGACGAGTACGGCGGCGGCCGGCCCACCAGCATGCACTCGGCCCTCTTCGCGACCGCCATGCGCGGCACCGGGCTCGACGACACTTACGGCACCTACGTCGACGTCGTGCCAGCGCCCACGCTGGCGTCGGTGAACATGATGTCGATGTTCGGGCTGCACCGGCGCCTGCGGGGCGCCATCGTCGGTCACCTGGCGGCGTTCGAGATGACCTCCTCGATCCCCAACCGCCTCTACGGCAACGGCTTCCGACGGCACGGCTACGACTCGACCGTGACGCGGTACTTCGACGAGCACGTCGAGGCCGACGCCGTCCACGAGCAGATCGCCGGCCGCGACCTCGCCGGCCGACTGGCCGAGCAGGACCCGGCGCTGCTCGCCGACATCATGTTCGGGGCCGCAGCGTGCCTCACGGTCGACGGGTGGGCTGCTGCGCACATGATCGACTCCTGGAAGGCCGGTGTCAGCTCCTTGCGCGCGCAGCCCTCCCGGCAGCCCGAGGCGGCGGTCGGTCCGTGACCTCGGCTCCAGGCACACCCACCGACCCGGTCCAGATCACGCTGTGCCCCGACGGGCCGCTCCTCGTCCGCGGCGCGGTGACGCTCCTCGGGCCGGACGGCGAACCGGTTCCCGTGCGCCGCTCCACCATGGCTCTGTGCCGCTGCGGGGCATCCGCGATCAAGCCGTTCTGCGACGGCACGCACAAGGTCAACGGCTTCACGACGGCCGACTGACCGCGCAACGTTGCTACACTGGTCTATTCGGACGCTGACCCGGTTGGCGATCTGACGGTGCGTGACGCGTCGTCCAGGTCCCAGCAGCAGCTGGCAAGGGCACTGGAACCGGGGAGAATGCGCCCCTGCACACCCCAGGGTGCGCAGGTCGCGGACACCGCGGTGACGCACACCCGCCAGCGGTCGGCGAGCGAGGACCCAGCACCACACACGATTCACGACGGGCACACCACCGTGCCCGAGCCATGGAAGGAGCGACCTGTGACCGAGACGAATGTCACCTGGCTGACCCAGGAGGCACACGACCGACTCCAGGCCGAGCTCGCGCACCTCAGCGGTGAGGGACGCGCGGAGATCACCGACCGCATCGCGGCCGCCCGCGACGAGGGCGACCTCAAGGAGAACGGCGGATACCACGCCGCACGCGAAGAGCAGGCGAAGAACGAGGCGCGCGTCCGCGAGCTCACGGAGAAGCTCCGCAGCGTGAAGATCGGCACCCCGCCGGACGACGGCGTCGTCGAGCCCGGCATGGTCGTCACGGCCGAGGTCGGCGGGGACGAGATGGTGTTCCTCCTCGGCTCGCGCGAGATCGCGGGCACGACCGACATCGACGTGTACTCGGAGAAGTCGCCCCTCGGTGCGGCGATCCACGGGAAGAAGATCGGCGCGAAGGTCACCTACGCGGCGCCCAACGGCGCGACGATCCCCGTCGTGGTGAAGAACGCCAAGCCCTACGAGGGCTGAGCGCTCGTCAGCACGCGGGTCTCTCGACCCACCCCGAACGGCTGTCCAGGAGATCCTGGACGGCCGTTCGTGCGTCCGGGGTCGTCAGCGCTCGGCGAGGGTGTAGCCCTCGTGGCGCAGGTGGTCGAGGAGCGCGGCGCAGTGCTCCGGTCCCTTCGTCTCGACCTGCATCGTCACCTCGACCTCGTCGATCGCGAGGTCGATACCTGTCCGTACGTGGTCGACGTGCATGATGTTGCCGCCGTGACGGGCCAGGTCCTGCAGCAACCCGGCCAGGGCCCCGGGCCGGTCGACGAGCCGCACGCGCACCTGGAGGTAGCGGCCGGCGGCCGCGAGGCCGTGGCGTACGACGCGCAGGAGCACGAGCGGGTCGATGTTGCCGCCGGAGAGCACCGCGACCACGGGCCCCTCGTACTCCTCGGGGTGTGCCATGAGCGCGGCCACGCCGGCCACGCCTGCAGGCTCGACGACGAGCTTGGCCCGCTCGGCCACGAAGAGCAGCGCCCGGGAGAGGTCCTCCTCGGACACCGTCCGGATCTCGGTCCCGAGCCGGCGGATGATCTCGAACGGCACCACTCCTGGGGTGCTCACGGCGATCCCGTCAGCCATCGTCGACATCGGCGCGAACTTCGTGGGGACACCCGCGGCGAGCGACACCTGATATCCCGAGGCGCGCGCAGCCTGCACACCGACCACGCGCACGTGCGGCGCGAGCTCGGCCATCGCCGCGACGATCCCGGCAGCCAGTCCCCCGCCACCGACCGGCACCACGACCGTGCGCACGTCCGGGACCTGCTCGAGGATCTCGAGCGCGACGGTCGCCTGGCCCGCGACGATGTCCTCGTGGTCGAACGGGTGGATGAGGACGGCACCCGTGCGCTCGGACTCCTCGCGCGCCGCGACGAGCACGTCGTCGACGCTCGTCCCGACGAGCCGCACCTCCGCGCCGTAGTCACGGGTGGCCGCGACCTTCGGGAGGGCGGCGTCGGTCGGCATGTAGACGATCGCCCGGATGCCCAGCAGCCGGGCAGCCAGAGCGACGCCCTGCGCGTGGTTCCCGGCACTCGCCGCGACCACCCCCCGAGCCTTCTCCTCGTCGCTCAGGCGAGCCATCCGGACGTAGGCGCCGCGGATCTTGAAGGAACCCGAGCGCTGGAGGTTCTCGCACTTGAGGTACGCAGGCGCGCCGACGATCGCGCTGAGAGCGTTGCTGGACTCGACGGGGGTCACGGTCGAGATGCCGTCGAGGAGGGCGGCGGCGGCCCGGATCTCGGCGATCCCCACCCGCAGGTCACTCATCGGTGCTCGACTCCTTCGTGCTGCTCGGGCCGCTCGGTGTCGTCGGGTCCTTGACGCTGCGCGACCGCAGCGCCATGAGGCGCTCGAGCGCGGCGCGGCCGGCTTCGGCGGTCGACGCGAGGCGCGGGGAGACGGCGCTCTCGTCGTCGCGCACGGGCGGGGCCCATCCCGAGTCGAGGCCGACGTGGCGCTCGGCGCTGGTGATCATGATGGCCCGGCGACCGCTCGGTCTCATGGTGATGTGGTCGTCGAAGCCGAGCTCAGGGAACTTGTCGTGCCCGTGGAAGTACAGGACGACCGTGTTGAGCACCGCGACGATCGGCACGGCGAACAGGGCGCCGACGATGCCGGCGACGAGCGTCCCGGTGGTCACGGCGAGAAGGACGGCCACGGGGTGCAGCGAGACTGCGTGCCCCATGAGCCAGGGCTGCAGCACGTTGCCCTCGATCTGCTGCACGAGGAGGACCACACCGGTCATGATGAGCGCGGCGACCCACCCGTTGGCGACGAGGGCGACGAGGATCGCCATCGACCCGGTGATGATGGCGCCGACGAACGGGATGAACGAGCCGATGAAGACCAGGACCCCGAGGGGCACGGCGAGCGGCACACCGATGATCGCCGCACCGATGCCGATGCCGACAGCGTCGATGAACGCGACGAGGATCTGCGTCCGCGCGTAGGACGAGAGGGTGACGAGCCCGCGACGCCCGGCCTGGTGCACCCGCTCGCGTGTGTGACGGGGCAGCAGGCCGACGATCCACGTCCAGATGCGACGGCCGTCGATGAGGAAGAACAACGTGCAGAAGAGGGCGATGATCGTCCCGGCGAGGACCTGGCCGACTGTCGTGGTGACGGACAGCGCACCGGAGACGAGGCTCGACGAGTTGCTCTGCGCCGCTCCGAGGAGCTCCTGCCAGTACGCGTCGATGGTCGCGCTGTCGATCGCGAGCGGCCCCTCGGAGAGCCAGCCGAGAAGCTGCTCGAAGCCTTCGACGGCCTGCGCGCTGAGGTCGCTGACGCCGCTGGCGATCTCACGTCCGGCGATGACGGCCAGTCCGGTCACACCACCGATGAGCGCGACGACGGCCGTCGCGGCGGCGAGGGGCACGGAGAAGTGCAGCCGGGTGCGCAGGAACCGGGTGAGCGGCTGGAGCAGCACGGTGAGCAGGAGCGCGACCGCCACGGGGATGATGATGACCTTGAGGTAGGAGATCACCGTGAGGATCACGACGATCCCCGCGACCACCGCGATGAGGCGCCAGGACCACGAGGCAGCGACCTGGACGCTCGTCGGCACCCCGACGTGGTCGACGGCCGCGGGTCGCGAGAGTGCGTGCGCCGAGGCACTGAGCTTCTCGCTGCTGACGCGGACGCTGTGCCCTGTGCTCTCGGACGGTGAGCCCTCCGTGGCCGGCGTCTCGCCGGGCACGCTCGGGTCCTGACGCTGGTCCGCGCCCATGTGTGGTTCCTCTCGATCCAGGTCGGCCGCAACGCGTCCGCCGCGGTCCGTCCCCAAGGCTACGGTGCACGCGGACCGGGAACACCCCAGGTCCGCGACGTGTTGACCCCTCGGGTGGCACGACCGCCCACGCGCCTGCGGGCGCGCGCACACATCAGGAGGCACCATGTTCGGCTCGTTGTTCGGCTCGTCCCTCAAGACGTCGATGGTCACGCCGGAGCGGGCGCTCTCCGGCCGGCCCGAACCCACCTACGCGGTGCCCGAGACGCACGTGGTGCTCGGCACGCCTCTCGCCGGCCTGTGGCCCACCGGGACACAGGTGATCTACCTCGGTCTCGGGTGCTTCTGGGGTGCGGAGAAGGAGTTCTGGCAGCTCCCGGGGGTCGTCACGACAGCGGTGGGCTACCAGGGCGGGTACACCCCGAACCCCTCGTACGAGGAGGTGTGCACCGCGATGACCGGTCACACCGAGATCGTCATGGTCGCGTACGACCCGGCTGTGGTGAGCAACACAGAGCTGCTGCGGACCTTCTGGGAGTCGCACGACCCCACGCAGGGCTTCCGCCAGGGCAACGACGTCGGGACGCAGTACCGGTCAGCCGTCTACTGGACCACGCCGGAGCAGCGCGACGCCGCGGAGAAGACTCTCGCCGCGTTCCAGACGAAGCTCGCGGAGCGCGGATACGGTGCGATCACGACGGACGTCCGCTCCGCCGAGGACGCCGGCCGGTTCTACTACGCGGAGGGCTACCACCAGCAGTACCTCGAGAAGAACCCGAGCGGCTACTGCCCGGTGCACTCCACGGGCGTGGCGTGCCCCGTCCCGTCCTGACGGTGAATCTCTAGACGCTGCCGTCGTCGAGGGCCACGACGGCCTTCACGACGGCTTCGTCGTACCTGGTCCTGTCGAACGTGAACGGACCGAAGCCCTCGTAGCTCCAGTCGTCCCGGAACGGTTGGCGGAACTCCGACCAGGTCACCGAATCGTCCGTGACGGTCACCCGCGCCTCGAGGGGCCAGCACCCGGCCTCGCCGCAGTCGCAACCGAGGAGCCAGAGGCGCCCAGGCCGGGGCCACTGGCACGCTTCCTCCCCGCGGAAGTACTCGGCGAGGTCACCGAAGCGGAAGTGCTCGGGCACGAGCCCGCTGTAGTCTCCGGCAGGCTCGTAGCCACGTGCTCGCTCGTACGTGGCGACGCGATCGACGAGGTCGATGCCCCCGACGACAACCTCGACCGACGTCGGCCAGTGCGGGTCGCTCGTGACCCGAAGCTCGATCTCGTGGCTCTGGCCGGCCATCGACGTCAGCGCTTGCCGCGCTTGCCGACGCTCGGTTTACCACCGCGCTTGGCGCCGAGCCGGGCGGCGGTCTTCCGCTCGAACGCGGCCTTTCGGTCGGCCGCGAGGCGTGCGGCGCTCGCCTTGGCCTGAGCCTTCGAGGGCGGCACCGAGGCACCCTTGGCGCCCTTGGCGGAGGCTCGGGCCTCCGGCGTCGAAGGCGCGGCGTCGGGTGTGGACCGGCCGCGGGAGCTGTTGGCGGTGCGTCCGCGGACGATCCCCACCATCTCCTCGACGAGGTCGGTGGAGCGCTCCTCGAGCCAGGCGAGGCCCACGCGGGACCCAGGCCCGTCCGTCACGGGACGGTAGGTGACGTCCTTGCGGTGGTGGAGCCGGGCCACGGACTGCGGCACGACGACCACGCCGACCCCCGCAGCCACGAGCTCGACGGCGTCGCCCGTGGTGGCCGGGCGGTCGTTCGCGGGCTGCCCGGGCAGCTCCGGCCACACGAGGCTGTCGTCGAGCGGGCGCAGGAGCACCTCGTCCTCGAGGTCGGCGGCGACGATCTCGCCGAACGCGGCGATCGCGTGCTCCTTGCCGACCACGACGACAGGCACCTCGGTGTAGAGCGGGATGACGTTCACGTCGTCACCCGTCACGGGCATCCGGAGCAGACCTGCGTCGGCCCGGTCCTCGCGCAGCGCCGCTCCGCCGTCGAGCGCGTCGACCGGGACGAGCACGAGGTCGACGTCTGGGAGTCGTTCGCGCCACACGCCGACCCACTTCGCCGGTGTCACACCCGGGGCGTAGGCGAGGCGGAAGGAGCGACGGTCGGAGGACGGGGCGTCGTCGGGGTCAGCTGGCACACAGTCAGGCTACCCGGGCGATGGCCGATATCCTTGAGCCATGACCTCGTCCAAGACGCCCCAGACCATGAAGCCCGCCACCGCGGCGAAGAAGCTGGGCGTGTACCTGCCTGCTGCGCCCGCGGAGTTCCAGGAGGGCGTGATCACCCGTGACCAGCTCAACGCACTCCAGACGGACCCGCCCGAGTGGCTCACCGAGCTGCGCCGCAACGGCCCACACCCACGACCGACGGTAGCGGCTCGCCTCGGCATCTCGATCGCCGGCCTCGCACGCGGTGGCGTGACCGAGCCGCTCACCACCGACGAGATCAACGAGCTGCGCGACGAGGAGCCGGACTGGCTCGTGCGCGAGCGAGCGATCCAGCTCGAGGTCCGTGCCGAGGAGGACCGCATCGCAGCCCGGGACGCCAAGATCGCGAAGAAGGCCGAGAGCTCCGAGCGCGACTGACCCGTCGGCCAGCCGCCCTGAAGCGGTCCTGCTGAGCCCTCGTCTGCTCAGGTCTCGTCGGCGTCGACCACGGCTCCGCGTGCGTCCATCCGCCACGACGGGTTGTGCGCGATCTCCCAGCGGTGGCCGTCCGGGTCCGCGAAGTAGCCGCTGAAGCCGCCCCACTCCCGGCGCTGGCCCGGCGCCACGAGCGTCGCACCCGCGGCGACCGCCTCCGCGAGGACGGCGAGCACGGCCTCAGGACCGGCGACGTTGTGCGCGAGAGTCATCGGTGCCGTGGCGGTCGCACCGACGATACCGATCTCCGCGCGCATGTGCTCCAGGTCCCAGAAGGACAGGACAAGGCCCGGCGCGAGGTCGAGCATGAGGACCTCGCCCGGCACGACGAGACGGGCCGGCCAGCCCAGACCGTCGACGTAGAAGCGCCGGGTGCGCTCGACGTCTGAGACACCGAGGGTGACGACCGTGAGCCTCGGCTCCATCAGAGACCCTCGACGTGCGCGACCGGGTCCGCCGCGCCCGGGTCCGCCGTGGGTGCCGTCGCGGCTGCGCCTGCGGCGTCGGCGTGGCCGAGCGACCGTCCCGGTGCCACCCGGTCGCGCACCAGCCGCTTGAGTACCGTGATCTCGGGGAAGCCTCCGTCGACCTTCCGGTTCCAGATCGTCTCCCCGTCGACGGCGATGCGGAACATGCCGCCCTTCGCCGGGACGAGGGCGACCTCCCCGAGGTCGTCGGGGAACGTCGTCAGCAGCTCTTGCGCCATCCACGCCGCGCGCATGAGCCAGCGGCACTGCGTGCAGTAGGTGATCGCGACCCGGGCCGTACCGCGAGCCTGCTCGTCCTGCGCCACCGTCAGGCCAGCGCCTGCTCGAGGTCTTCGAGGAGGTCGGCGATGTCCTCGATGCCGACGGAGACCCGCACGAGGTCGTCCGGAACCTCCAGCGCCGACCCTGCGACGGATGCGTGCGTCATCTTCGCCGGGTGCTCGATGAGCGACTCGACGCCGCCGAGCGACTCCGCGAGGAGGAACACCCGGGTGCGGTCGACGACGGCGAGAGCGGTATCGAGTGACCCCGTGCGGAAGGAGACCATGCCGCCGAACGCGGACATCTGACGCGCCGCGAGCGCGTGCTGCGGGTGCGAGGCCAGGCCCGGGTAGAGGACCGACGTGATCGTCGGGTGGCCCTCGAGGAACGCGGCCACGGCCGCGGCGTTCGCGCTGTGCCGCTCCATCCGCAGGCTGAGCGTCTTCAAGCCGCGCAGCGTGAGCCATGCGTCGAACGGCCCGGCCACGGCACCGGCGGCGTTCTGGTAGAAGCCGACGGCATCGGCGAGGGACTGCGAGCCGGTGGGGCCGGTCGCGCTGCCCGGGAGCACGGCGCCGGGCGCCGTGACGACCGCTCCCCCGACGACGTCGGAGTGCCCGCCGATGTACTTCGTCGTCGAGTGCACCACGGCGTCGGCACCGAGCGTGAGCGGCTGCTGGAGGGCGGGCGTCGCGAAGGTGTTGTCGACGACGAGGATCGCCCCCGCGGAGTGGGCGACGTCCGCGAGCACCGCGATGTCGCTCACGCCGAGGAGCGGGTTCGAGGGTGTCTCCACCCAGACCGCCGCTGTGCGGCCCGGCTGGATCGCCGCGGCGACCGCTGCTGGGTCGGACGTGTTCACCGGCGTGTGCTCCACGCCCCACGCCCCGAGGACGCGGTGGACGAGCCGGTAGGTGCCGCCGTACGCGTCGTCGGGCATGACGACGTGCCCGCCCGGGCGCAGGACCGCTCGCAGGAGGACGTCCTCTGCCGCCAGCCCCGACGCGAACGCGAACGCCCGGTCGCCCGACTCGACCGACGCGAGCGCCTCCTGGAGCGCGTCCCGGGTGGGGTTGCCCGAGCGGGAGTACTCGTACCCGCCCCGCAGCCCGCCGACCCCGTCCTGCTTGTACGTGGACACCTGGTAGATGGGCGTCACGACCGCACCGGTCGTGGCGTCCGGGTCCTGGCCCGCGTGGATCGCCCGGGTGGCCAGGCCCGCCGTGGACCAGTCGTGGGCCGCGGTGCCGGCAGCGTCGCTCGTGGGGTGCTCGGGAGGGTTCGTCACCCACCCAGGCTAACGCCTCAGTGCGCGAGGAACCCGAGGAGGTCGTGCCGCGTGAGGACGCCCACGGGCTTGCCGTCGTCGATGACCATGAGCGCGTCGTCGTCCTGCAGCGCGGCACGGACCGCCTCGACGGGCTCGCCGGCCCCGATGAGCGGGAGCCGCGTGGCCATGTGCTTCTCGACAGTGTCCGTGAGCGCAGCACCACCGGCGAACACCGCGTCGAGCAGCGCCCGCTCGCTCACCGAGCCGGCGACCTCGCCGATGACCACCGGCGGCTCCGCCAGGACGACGGGCATCTGGGAGACGCCGAACTCCCGGAGGATCTCGATCGCGTCGCGCACGGTCTCCACGGGATGGGTGTGGACGAGCGAGGGCAGGTTCCCCGTCTTGCCGCGGAGGATGTCGCCCGCCGTGATCCCTTCCTCGGCACCGATGAAGCCGTAGGAGCGCATCCAGGCGTCGGAGAAGATCTTCGACATGTAGCCGCGGCCGCCGTCGGGCAGCAGGACGACGATGACCGCCTCGGCGGCGGCCGCCGGGTCCTCCTCCTCGAGCCGGCGCGCCAGACGCAGCGCCGACACGACCGCCATGCCGCACGAGCCGCCGACGAGCAGCCCTTCCTCGCGGGCCAGCCGACGGGTCATCTCGAACGAGTCGGCGTCGGAGACGGCGATGATCTCGTGCGCGACCGTCGGGTCGTACGCCGCCGGCCAGAAGTCCTCGCCGACTCCCTCGACGAGGTACGGGCGCCCTGTCCCTCCCGAGTAGACGGACCCCTCCGGGTCGGAACCGACGATGTAGACCTCGCCGCCCGGTCGCTCCGCCGAGACGTCCCGCAGGTAGCGTCCCGTCCCGCTGATCGTGCCTCCGGTCCCGACGCCGGTGACGAAGTGCGTGACACGGCCGTCGGTGTCCGCCCAGATCTCCGGGCCGGTCGTCTCGTAGTGGCTCGCCGGACCGTTGAGGTTCGCGTACTGGTTGGGCTTCCAGGCTCCCGGGATCTCGGCGACGAGCCGGTCAGACACGGAGTAGTAGGAGCTCGGGTGCTCCGGTGCCACGGCGGTCGGGGTGACGACGACCTCGGCCCCGTAGGCCTTGAGCACGTCGCGCTTGTCGAGCGAGACCTTGTCCGGGCAGACGAACACGCACCGGTAGCCCTTGCGCTGCGCGACGAGCGCAAGACCCACACCCGTGTTCCCGGACGTGGGCTCGACGATCGTGCCGCCCGGACGCAGCTCACCGCTCGCCTCGGCCGCCTCGATCATCTTCAGCGCGATGCGGTCCTTGACCGAGCCGCCCGGGTTCACGTACTCGACCTTCGCGAGGATCGTCGCCGAGAGCCCCGCGGTCACCGCGCTCAGGCGGACGAGCGGGGTGTTGCCGACCAGCTCGCTGATGTGTTCCGCGTATCTCATGCCCTCACCGTATCGACCTGTCAGAGTCGGGGCACGACCATGGGGCCGTCGTCGGTCACCGTCACCTCGAGGCGCACGGCCCGGGCGCCGGAGTCGGGGACGAAGTACACGACGTGCTGGTCCCCTGCGCGCGCCGGAGGGATCTCCACGGGCGTGTAGCGCGGCGACGCGACGAGCTGCGCCTTGAGCGCCTCGCGCAGGTCCTCGGACGTGTGGATGGTGCCCTCCATCGAGTCGACGTCGCGGCTGGAGCCGTGCGTCACGGCACGCAGGTAGTCGTGGACCGCGCCGCTCGGCGACCCCTTGCCCTCACCGCTGTCGAGCGCAGGACGGCCTGCGTCGTCGTACAAGGGGTAGACCTCGTCGAGACGCACCTCGTCGGGACCGGTGGCAGAGGACCAGGAGATCGCGTACTCGGCTGACACGACGGTCGCGGGGGCGTCGTCGAACGCGTAGGTCGTGGTCATCACCACGCGGGCGACCGGGTCCTCGGAGACCGTCCCGACGACCCTCGCCTCCTCGGCCACGACGTCCACCGCGGTGGGTCGCTCCGCACCGCCCCACTCGTCGTCGAGGTACGCGGCATGAGCACTGACATAGGCGCGGGACTGGCTGCCGAGCGCGACGTGCTCGGTGATCTCGGCCGCAGCCTGCTCGGCCGGCACGTACGGGCCGAGGATCTGCGCGGGGGTCGACGGGTCCGAGACGGCGTAGCGCAGCTCGAGGTCTTCGAGAACGCGCTCGAGGCGCTGTGCCTGCTCGTCCGCGTCCTCCTGCGGAGCGCTCCCGGGGTCGAGGGGCGTGAGCGGGTCCGGCCCGGCGCACCCGGTGAGCAGGACCACGAGCGCGACGATGCCGACGATGCCCGCCAGCGGTGTCCGCGCTCGGGAGGCGCCTGGCGCGCGGGCGGAGTCGGTCGGTGTTCTCACGGTCCAAGACTCGCTGATCAGAGGGCTCGCAGGCATCACCCCTGAGGCTGACTTCGGCGCCCCGTCGCTCCGCCGCAGGGAGGAGCACCTGTCAACCTTTCTCGGGTGGGGCGCACGCGCGGGAGGCCGCCCTCCCGTCAGGGAGAGCGGCCTCACCGCGAGACGTGCTGGTGCGTCAGGAGGCGCCGACGATGTCGACGACGAAGACGAGCGTGGCACCGCCGGCGATCCCCGCCTGCGGGACGCCACGCTGGCCGTAGGCCAGCTCCGGCGGGATCGACAGGAGCACGCGTGAGCCGATGTTCTGCCCGACGAGCCCCTGGTCCCAGCCGCCGATGACGGCGCCGACCCCGATGGGGAAGTCGATCGTCGCACCGCGGTCGTAGGAGTTGTCGAACACTCCGCCGTCCCACGCCTGACCGAGGTAGTTCACGACGATGGTGCTGCCGGAGGCCACCTCGGCTCCGTCACCCTGCGACAGGACCTTGACGACGAGGCCCTCGGGCGCACCGCCGCTCGGGAACGTCAGCTGCGGCTTCTCGCCGAATGCGCCTGTCGCCTGGGGAAGGTCGATCGTCATAGGGATACCTCTCGTAGAAGGGTGTGGGCACCCGCTGGAGCGGGTGCCCACCATCAGATCATGCGGCCGGTCGGCTCGCTCAGTCGCTCTGGAAGATCGCGAGGATCCGGAGGAACTCGATGTACAGCCAGATGAGCGTGACGACGAGGCCGAACGCCGCGGTCCACGCGAACTTGGCGGGGACACCGTTGCGGACGCCGCGCTGGATGCTGTCGAAGTCGACGATGAGCGACGCAGACGCGAGGCCGACGGCGACGAGACCGATGATGATGCCGATCGGACCGTTGCGCAGTCCCCAGTCCTCGGCGCCGCCGAAGAGGATGACGACGAGGTTGACGAGCGAGAAGGCCATGTAGCCGACCATCGCGAACAGGAGCCACCGCGTGAACCGCGGCGTCACACGGACGCGGCCCGAGCGGAAGAGGAACAGGCACGCGGTGAAGGTCGCGAACGTCGCGACGACAGCCTGGAGGACGATGCCGTCCCACATCGCCTCGAAGTACGCGCTCAGGCCACCGAGGAACACACCCTGGGCGACCGCGTACGCGACGATGAGGGCCGGGCTCGGCTCCCGCTTGAATGCGTTGACGAGACCGAGGACGAGGCCGACGATCGCGCCGACGAAGAACAGCTCGGGGACCGTGAACCACGTGACGGCACCGACCGCGATGATGATCGCGAGCAGGCCGACGGTCTTGATGATGACGTCGTCGTAGGTCAGCCGACCCGTCTGTGCGGTCGTCGCAGAGGGGGCGTCGTACATGGACCCGAGCGTCGCGGCGTCGGGTGCAGCGCCGTACCCCATGGACTGACCGAACTGCGCGTTCTGCCCGCTCGCGGGGGTGCCGAGCTGGGACGGGTTCGCGTTCTGGCTGAACGCGGGGTTCTTCGAGAAAACTGGGCTTCCCACACATGCCTCCTGGTCGCGGTTCCGGTCCGACGCTCACGCGCCAGCCGAGGGGGTCTCGCTGGCCGGATCTTCAAACCCCTCAACTGTATCGAACGATCAACGCCCCGGCCTAGTTCCAGCACCCGGTGCGACCCGTCGCGATCCCGTGGCCTGCGACTGCGCCACCATGGCCCGCCGCTCGGCGACGTGGTCTACTGCTCACATGTCTGATGCCACCGACGTCATCATCGTGGGCGCGGGCCTCGCCGGGCTCGTCGCCGCGGCCGAGGCAGCCGACGCCGGGCGCTCCGTCGTCGTCCTCGACCAGGAGCCCGCCCAGTCCTTGGGCGGGCAGGCCTACTGGTCCTTCGGCGGTCTGTTCCTCGTCGACTCCCCCGAGCAGCGCCGCATGGGAGTCAAGGACTCGATCGAGCTCGCCAGCCAGGACTGGGCGGGCTCCGCAGGCTTCGACCGGCTCGAGGACGCCTGGCCGCGCCGCTGGGCCGACGCCTACCTGGACTTCGCCGCCGGCGAGAAGCGGCCCTGGCTGCACGCGATGGGGGTGCGGTTCTTCCCGGTCGTCGGGTGGGCCGAGCGCGGCGGGTACACGGCGCAGGGGCACGGGAACTCCGTCCCGCGCTTCCACATCACCTGGGGCACCGGTCCTGGCGTCCTCACACCGTTCGTGCGCCGGGTGCGGGAGCACGTCGACGCGGGCCGGATCGTGCTGCGGTTCCGGCACCGGGTCGACGCGCTCCTCACAGGTTCCGGGACCGTCACGGGAGTCACCGGGACCGTGCTCGAGCCGAGCGACGTCCGCCGCGGGGCACCGAGCTCCCGGGCACCGCTCCGGGACTTCACCCTCCGGGCAGCGGCGGTCCTCGTCACGAGCGGCGGGATCGGCGGCGACCACGACCTCGTCCGTGCGGCCTGGCCGGCCCGGCTCGGGACGCCACCAGCACACATGATCACCGGGGTGCCCGCCCACGTCGACGGACGCATGCTCGAGATCTCCCGCGCGGCCGGCGGCCGCATCATCAACGGCGACCGCATGTGGCACTACGTCGAGGGCATCACCAACTGGGACCCCGTGTGGCCCGGTCACGGCATCCGGATCCTCCCTGGGCCGTCGTCCCTCTGGCTCGACGCCACCGGCGAGCGACTGCCCGTCCCCCTCTTTCCCGGCTTCGACACCCTCGGGACGCTCGCGCACCTGCGCACGACCGGTCACGACTACAGCTGGTTCGTCCTCAACCAGGCGATCATCGAGAAGGAGTTCGCGCTCTCCGGGTCCGAGCAGAACCCCGATCTCACGGGGAAGAGTGTCCGTCAGGTGCTCGGGCGTCTCCGCAAGGGCGCGACCGCACCGGTCGAGGCGTTCAAGCGCGAGGGCGTGGACTTCGTCGTCGCCGACACCCTCGACGATCTCGCCGCCGGGATGAACCGCGTGACCGGTGACGGTCTCGTCTCCCCCGAGGCGCTCAGGGCCGTGGTCGAGGCACGCGACCGCGAGACCCTCAACGCCTTCACGAAAGACCTCCAGATCACCGCAGTCCGCGGCGCTCGCGCCTACCGCGGCGACCGGCTCGTCCGTGTCGCACCACCGGCACCGATCCTCGACCCCGCCGACGGTCCGCTCATCGCGGTCCGGCTGCACGTCATCACGCGCAAGACGCTCGGCGGCCTCGAGACCGACCTCGACGGCCGCGTGCTCGGCGACGACGGCCAGGCCGTGCCCGGCCTCTACGCCGCCGGTGAGGTCGCAGGGTTCGGAGGTGGCGGCATGCACGGGTACCGGTCCCTCGAAGGGACGTTCCTCGGCGGCTGCCTCTTCTCAGGCCGTCAGGCCGGACGCGCACTGGGCCGAGCGGCGACGTAGAGCAGCGGCAGGACATCACCCGGTGGCTGCCGCTCCCGGCCCGACCGGGCAGGACGCGCGCAAATACAGTGGAGCGATGACGAGCCCTCAGGTCGAGACGACGACCCGCCCCCCGTCCCTCGGGGTCACGGGGCGGGTGACCCAGATCCTGGGAAGCTCGCCCCGCAGCTTCGTCATCGCGCTGCAGGCACCCTTCGCCCTGACGTTCTTCGGCATCTCCGTCGCGGTGTCGGCCGCCGAGACCGCGCTGTTCCTGCGTCCGCTGTACCTCCTCGGCTTCGCTCTCGCCGTGGCCGCGACACTCCTGTGCGTCCTCGTCCCGTGGACGGACTCGCGGGCACCGGCCCTGGTGTTCGTCGGAGTGCTCGACCTCGCCGCCATCGGCCTCTGCCGTACCGCCACGAACGCCGAGCTCGGCGTCCTCGGGCTGCTCACCATCTTCCCGGCGATGTGGTTCGCCGGGCAGTACCTGTGGCGCGGAGTGGCGCTCGGGACGCTGGGTGCGCTCGCCGTTCTCCTCGTCCCAGAGCTCTTCGCCGACCAGGCGTTCGACCTCCGCTTCTGGATGCGCGCCCTCCTCCTGCCGTGGATCGTGCTCATGCTCGGGTGCACGGTCGCGGGCTTCACCGAGTTCGCCCAGCGGCAGGCCGCGACGCTGCGCGACGAGCAGAGCCGTCTCGCACGCTCTCTCGGCGCGAGCCGGAGCGCCTCTCTCCTGCTCGAGACCATCCTCAACACCGTCGACGTCGGTCTCTACAGCCTGGACTTCGACGGCACCCCGGTGCTCGCCAACCGCAAGTTCCGCGACCTCGCGCGCCTCATGGCGGCACCCGACGTCGATCCGTGGGACGCCACCGCAGCGTGGTGCGCACAGGAGGCCGGTGCCCTCATGTTCGAGATGGACGGAACCACCGCGCTCCCGGCAGACCAACGACCGACGTACCTCGCGTCTCACCAGGAGACGGTCACGGAACGGAAGATCTGGCTCGGTGACGACCCGCTCACGCGGCGCGCCGTGTCCGTGACGTCCCACGAGATCCTCGATCACGACGACCAGTCGCAGGGCATGATCGTCGCGGTGCACGACATCACCGAGATGGTCCGGGCGATGCGGACGAAGGACGACTTCGTGGCGACCGTCTCCCACGAGCTGCGCACCCCGCTCACGTCGATCATCGGCTACCTCGACCTCGTCGCCGACGGCGTGGAGGACGAGGAGTACGAGGTGCCCGAGGAGGTGCAGAGCCACCTGGCGGTCGTGTCCCGCAACGCCGAGCAGCTCCTCGTGCTCGTCTCGGACCTCCTCCTCACCGCGCAGGCCGAGTCAGGGACGCTCCGCTTCCGGATGAGCGACGTCCGGGTCGACCAGCTCGCGACGCGCGCGATCGACTCGTCCAGGCCGCGCGCCGAGGCCGCCGGGGTGACCCTCAAGCAGAACATCGAGGTCACGCCGCCCCAGCACGCGGACCACGCGCGCATCTCGCAGGTCATCGACAACCTCCTGTCGAACGCGATCAAGTACACCCAGCCCGGCGGCTCCGTGCGGGTGGTCGTCTCCGCGACCGCCGGCGCGACCGTCCTCACCATCTCCGACACGGGCATCGGCATGGACCCGCACGACCTCGCGTCGCTCTTCCAGAAGTTCTTCCGCGCGGAGTCGGCACGCTCCAACGCCATCCCGGGCGTGGGTCTCGGCCTGGTCATCACCAAGGCGATCGTCGACGGGCACCAGGGCACGATCGACGTGAAGAGCGTGCTCGGGGTCGGCAGCACCGTGACGGTGACGCTCCCCCGCCTCTAGGGCCGGGCGATCAGCTCTTCCACCTGGGCGCGCAGCTCGCGGGGGCGGAAGGGCTTGCTCAGGTGCAGCTCGGCGCCCGAGTCGCGGCCACGCTCGGGGTCGAGCTCGTGGCTGCGCGCCGACAGCATGAGGATCTGGACGTCGGCCGTGCCCGGGGCGAGCCGCAGGCGCCGCGCGACCTCGTACCCGTCGATGTCCGGCAGGCCGATGTCGAGGGTCACGAGGTCCGGGAGGATCTCCGCGACGAGGGCGACGCCGTCCGTGCCGTTCACCGCCGTGTGCACGACGATTCCCGCGCGCGCCAGGACGGACCGCACGAGCTCACGGATATCCGGGTCGTCCTCGATGACGACGACGGTGCGCGCCACTGGAGAGTTCATGCGACCACGCTACCTGGCTGCGGTCGCCCGGCCCGGATCTTCACCCGCCCCGGTGCGGTGGTGCCCCCACAGGGACTCGAACCCTGACTGTGCCGATTTTAAGTCGGATGCCTCTGCCGATTGGGCTATGGGGGCGATCGGCTGGTGCGACCCTACAACGACGGAAGGCGCACCCGTGGTGGGTGCGCCTCCTGTCGTCGGGCGGGTGGTGCTGTGGCCGGGGCCGGTCTGCTACTGGGCCGAGTCGTTCGCGTCGCCGGCCGGCGTCACGGCCGATGCCGCAGGGGCCGCGGCTGCTGCATCCGCCTTCGGTCGCTCGGGCGCCGGCGCAGAGGCCGCGCGGAACTCGGCACGCGGGTCGTGGATGGAGCCGAGCGAGACGACCTCGCGGCGCAGGAGCCACGTGCCGATCCAGTTCGTCGTGATGCGGATCTTGCGGCTCGCGGTCGGCATCGCGGCCACGTGGTACATGCGGTGCATGACCCACGCCGGGAACCCGCGGAGCTTGACCTTGCCGAAGAGGATCGCGACACCCTTGTGCAGGCCGAGGGAGGCCACGGTGCCGAGGTTCTTGTGGCTGTACTCCTTGACGTCCCCGCTGTGGAGCGTGGAGTAGAGGTTGTCGGCGAGCACCTTCGCCTCGCGGATGGCGTGCTGCGCGTTCGGGGGGCAGAACGCACCCGGGTTGAAGAGGTCGGGCACCGCGGCACAGTCGCCCGCGCCCCACGCGTCCGGGACGATCGTGCCGTCGGCGTCGGCCACCTGGAGCGTCGGCAGGACCATGAGGCGGCCCATCTTGTCGAGCGGCAGGTCGGAGGTGGCGAGGACCGGGTTGGCCCGGACGCCCGCCGTCCACACGATGGTGTCCGAGTCGAACTCGACGCCGGTCGAGGTGACGACGTGGCCGTCCACGCACGAGCTGAGGAACGTCGAGAGGTGGAACTCGATGCCGCGCTTCTTCATCTCGTCGAGGGCATAGTTCGCCATCTCGAGCGTGAGCTCGGGGAGGATACGGTCCGAGCCCTCGATCATGACGAAGCGGACGTCAGCCTGGTCGACCCCGGTGAGGTTCTTGATGGCCGCGCGGGCCATGTCCTCGGTCTCCGCGAGGGCCTCGATGCCGGCGAACCCACCACCGATGAACGTGAAGGTGAGCATCCGCTTGCGGAGGTCCGGGTCCCAGGTCGAGCTGGCGAGGTTGATGCGGTTGAGGATCTGGTTGCGCACGGCAACGGCTTCCTCGACATTCTTGAAGCCGATCGCCTCGTCAGCGAGCCCGGGGATCGGGAGCGTGCGGGCGACTGAGCCGAGACCGACGACGAGGTGGTCGTACGTGATCTCGTACGTGTCCCCCTCCTCCGGGGTGATCTCGATCTTGCGATCGCCGTGGTTGATGTTCGTCACCTTGCCCTGCAGGGTGTCGACGTTCTTCAGCGCGCGACGGTGCGGGGCGACGACGTCACGGTCCGAGATGGACCCCGCGGCGACCTCGGGCAGGAACGGCGCGTAGGTCATGTACGGGCGAGGGTCGACGACGACGATCGCTGCCTCACGACGACCGAGCCGCTTCCGGAGCCGACGGGCGGCGTAGAGGCCGACCGACCCGCCACCGAGCACGACGACGCGCGGGACCTTGCGCGGGCGAGGGGTGGCCGCGGCGGCGGGGGCTACGGTCTCCGTCGAGGCAGAGGAATCCGTGGTCGGGTCAGTGTGAGGCATGGATCCATCGTATTCCCGGGCCCTAAGTCCGGCGAAACGTCGGGCGCGTGATCCCCGGCACACCTACGGCACGGCGGGAACCGTCGTATCGGGGACCGGGGCGCCCTCGAGGTCGCCCGCAGGAGCGCCTGGCTGCTCCGCGGGCGCCGCAGGATCCGCCGCGGGCCCGGTCGTCGTGCCCCGTTCCTCGGTCGCCACGCCGTCCGTGCCCGAACCCGTGCCGGCGGGTTCCTCGGCGGCCGTCGACAGGGGCGCCAGCCGGTCCACGGGAGGGGCGGGAGGCGCGACGCCCGCACCCTCGGTCGGGACCCAGGCTCCCGCGTCCTGGTCCCACTCACCCTCCGAGTCGGTGAACGTAGCGAGCGGGAACGCGTTCCACACGTCGCGACCTTCGATGTCCGCGCGCGGCAGCCAGTACGCGGTCACCTCGTCCTCCGGGTCCCAGAAGCCGTCAGGGTCTGCGACGACGACCGGGCGCAGCTCGTCGTCGACGACCCGTGCGCCGTCGACAGGAAGGCCGTCAGGGCCGTAGACGAAGAGGTTCTGCACCCGGTCGCCGTCGAGGTACACGCCGTCCTCGACCGTCGCCGCCTCAACGGCGTACGTCGCGACGGTCGAGCCGTCACCACGCCCGTCCACGGCGCTCGCCGCGAACGGGAACGCCAGGATCGCGATGACGTTGAGCACGGTGACGGCACCCGCGAAGCGCTCGGGCGGCGACCAGATCCCACGCCCGTGCTGGACGCTCACGACCACGACAGCGACGAAGAGCAGGAAGGCGAGGAACCCGCGGGGACCGAGCCCGAACGGGATCCCGGCGATGCTCGCGACGACGAAGAAGAGGGCCCAGGCGCGGGCCACCCACCAGACCGGACGCAGCGAGACGAGGAAGTCGCGGACCGCAGGCCACCGCCGGTGGGACACGATGCCGTCCACGAGTGCCTCCGAGCTCGCCCGGAACGTGGCGAACGGAGACCTGCGACGTCGCAGCGAGCCTGGGGGCAGGGCCGGCGGAAGGCCGGCAGCGGATCGCAGCTCCTCGGCGTACGCCTCGGGGGAGCCGAAGCGGGCGGTGAGGTCGAGCACGGACGTGCGGCCTGCGTCCGCGGTGGTCGACAGCTTCTCCGTCGGCGCGCTCCCCGCGTCGGCCCGCTCGTCGACCGGGGGCGCCAACGGGATCTCTCCGGTGATCGGCCGGGTCGGGTCGTCCAGCGCCTCCGCGAGGTCGGCCTCGAGCCCGTCGGTGAGGTCGTCGACCTGCTCCGGGCTGAGGTCGCCGAGGTGCTTACGGACCGCTGCCGCGTACGCGGCGACGTGGTTGATGAGGACTGCGGTGGGCATCACGCTGCTCCTTCGTTCATGAGGAGGGCGGTCATCGCGCCCGCGAACTCGTTCCATTCCTTGCGCTGCACCGTGAGCATCCCGCGCCCCTGCGTGTTGATCCCGTAGTACTTGCGGTGCGGGCCCTCGTCGGAGGGCACCACGTAGCTCGTGAGCACCCCGGCCGAGTACAGCCGCCGGAGCGTGCCGTAGACGGAGGCGTCACCGACGTCCTCCAGCCCGGCCGCGCGCAACCGCCGCACGACGTCGTACCCGTACCCGTCGGCCTGCTCGAGCACGGCGAGCACCGCCGCGTCGAGCACGCCCTTGAGCAGCTGCGTCGTATCCATGGACCCTCCGTGAGCCTCGTCCTCGAGGTACCGGCGCGGCACCTCTGCGCTCGACGGGAGGACCCGCTCACGCACGTCACACGGTACTACGCGAACCGCACTACCGGCTACACCGACATACCGGGGAACGGTGAGAGAGCAGTGCCGGAGGGCACGGGTCTCTCGGGTCGTACGGGTCGGCTCAGCGGCCCGTCGGGCGAGCGCCCTGGACGAGGCTCCACGCGATGCCGTCGAGGATGTCGTGCTCGCTCGTGACCACGTCGACGAGCTCGCCCCCCGCGGCGGCCACCTCGTCGCGCACCCGGGCGACCACCTCGGACCAGACGAGCGCGCCCGCACCGATGACATCCACCCGACCCGGGTGCATGAACCCGAGCTCCGCCCGCTCCTCGCGCGTCCGCCGGAGCAGGTCCTCGCACGCGGCGAGAGTGCTCTCGACGCTGAGGACCGCTCCGTCGATGCGGGACCGGTCGTAGCGCTCGAGCCCGAGGGCGTGCGCCGTCACCGTGGTCACCGAACCGGCGAGGCCGACGAGCGTCGCAGCGCGACCGAGCGGCACGGTCCGTGCCGCGACGTCGAGCGCCGCACGCACGTCAGCGCGCGCGGCCGCGACCTCCTCCGGAGTCGGCGGGTCCGAGACGAGGTGCCGCTCCGTCATCCGCACACAGCCGATGTCCATCGAGAACGCCGCCTCCGGGACCGTCTCGCCGACGACGAGCTCCGTGGACCCGCCACCGAGGTCCACCACCGCGTACGGGGCGCCGTGCTCGGCGCCGAGGACACCCGTCGCACCGCGGAAGGACAGCGCCGCCTCCTCGTCGCCCGAGACGACCTCGGGCTCGACGCCGATCGCCGCGACGACACCGTCGACGAAGTCCTGGCGGTTCTCGGCGTCTCGGGACGCCGAGGTCGCGACGAAGCGGATGCTCTCGGCACCGAGCTCACGGCACACCGCGGCGTATCGCGCCGTGGCCTCGAGGGTGCGGGCCAACGCCTCGGGGGCGAGACGGCCGGTGCGGTCCACGCCCTGGCCGAGGCGGACGACCTCCATCTCGCGGTACACGTCGACGAGCACCCCCGCCGACGTGTCGATGTCTGCCACGAGGAGGCGGATCGAGTTGGTGCCGCAGTCGATCGCGGCCACCCTCACGGTGGCGGGCAGGAGTGCTGGTGCAGCAGGAGCTGAGGAAGCCGACGTCATGGACTCAGCCTGCCATGTCCAGGGCTCAGCAGGTGCAGCGGTCAGGGCGCCACGTCGGGCGGACGAGCGCGAGCGCCTCGTCGCCCAACGGGTTCACTCCCGGGCCCGCCGCGAGAGCATGACCGACGAGGACGTGCAAGCACTTCACCCGGATGGGCATCCCACCCGCCGAGATCCCGGCGATCTCCTCGACGTGCCCGAGCTCCTCGCGCTGGGCCAGGTAGTGCTCGTGCGCCGCCTGGTACGCGGCGGCGAGGTCCTCGTCGGCCGTGAGCCGCTCCGACATCTCCCGCATCACCCCGTTCGCCTCGAGAGTGCTCGCTGCGGCAACCGCACCAGGGCTCGTGAGGTAGAACGTCGTCGGGAACGGTGTGCCGTCGTCGAGCCGAGGGGCGGTGCGCACGACGAGCGGGCGGCCGCACACGCACCGGGCGGCGATGCCGACGACCCCGCGCGGCACGCGCCCCAGCTGTTCGGCGAGGACCTCGAGGTCACGGGCGGTGACGCCGGAGGCGGCCGGGTCGATCACAGGTTCATCCAATCAGCAGGGCGAGCAGCGAGCAGTCGACCACCATTCTCCCTGACCGCGGCGGCGCGCACGACACCCGCCTCGACCGCTCGGGCAGGGCTCAGGGCGCGTCGCCGGCGACCTGGACCGTCTCCCAGACCGTCGTGTACCAGGGTTGCTCCGCGTCGAGACCGTCGGTCACCGCACCGTCCTGCACCACCTGTCCCGTCTCGGGGTCCGTGGTCTCGACGACCGACTCCGGGTCGATGACGCGGTACGGGGTCTCGCCCGGGAACACGAAGGTCAACCGCTCGCGAGCCTGCGCGATGACGTACTTGTCGTCCGCCCACCGGTCGAGCTCGTTCGTCAGGTCGGCGTTCTGCGACCGCGTGTCGTCGACCTCCGCCCGCAGCGCCTGGAGGTCCTCCCGCTGCTTGAGGAACTGGACGGCTGTCGGCGTGACGAGCACGAAGGCCATGAGCGCCACGAGCACGAAGACCGCCGAGCGCACCGTGAAGACGCGCAACCAGCCCGTGGGCTCCGCACCGGTCCGCTTGCGCGGGCCCGGTGCTCCTGACCGGAGCACGGACGGTCGAGACGCACCCGCGCGCGGAGCGGCGGGACGAGAAGGACGCCGCGCACCGCCCCCAGACGCGGCGGGGGCTCCGCCGCTGGACGCGGCCTTGCCGCTCGACGCGGGCTTCGCGGCGCCCCCGGACTTCGCGCCGCCTCCTGCCTTCGCGGCGCTCCCGGGCTTCGGCGTCCCCCCCGGCTTCGCGGCTCCGCGACCGGACCGCGGCGTCGAGCGCGACGACCCCGCGCCGTTGGACGGGCGCGGTGCTGGAGGTCGGGACGCGGGAGGCACGCGCCGATTCTCTCCCGCCTGCGGGAGGGCACGCGACAAGACGCGCCGCCTCCACACGGCTCACACAAAGCGGCTCACACACAGCAGGCGGGTGCCCACCGGAGCTCTCCCGGTGGGCACCCGCCCGTCGCTGCTCAGTCGGTCAGGACCGGGTCACGCGTTCCAGCGCGGGAACGCGGTCGCACCGGCGTAGCGTGCCGAGTCGCCGAGGCTCTCCTCGATGCGCAGCAGCTGGTTGTACTTGTTGATGCGCTCGCCACGGGCGGGGGCACCGGTCTTGATCTGGCCACCGTTGACGGCGACGGACAGGTCGGCGATCGTCGTGTCCTCGGTCTCGCCCGAGCGGTGGGAGACCATCGCGGTGAAGCCCGCACGCTGCGCGAGCTGCACGGCGTCGAGGGTCTCCGTGAGGGTACCGATCTGGTTGAGCTTGACGAGGAGCGAGTTGGCCGAGCGCTCCTTGATGCCGCGGGCCAGACGCTCAGGGTTGGTGACGAAGAGGTCGTCACCGACGATCTGCACCTTGTCGCCGACGAGGGCGACGAGGTCGGACCAGCTGCTCCACTCGTCCTCGGACAGCGGGTCCTCGATGGAGACGAGGGGGTAGTCGGCGACGAGCTGGCTGTAGTACTCGACCATCTCGGCCGGGCTCGTGGCCTTGCCCTCGAACTGGTACGCGCCGTCCTTGAAGAACTCCGTCGCTGCGACGTCGAGCGCGAGGCCCACGTCGACGCCGGGCTTGAAGCCGGCCTTCTCGATGGCGACGAGGATGAGGTCGAGCGCGGCACGGTTGCTCGAGAGGTTCGGGGCGAAGCCGCCCTCGTCGCCGAGACCGGTGGACAGGCCCTCGCTCTTGAGGACGGACTTCAGGGAGTGGTAGACCTCGGCGCCGGTGCGCAGCGCCTCGCGGAACGTCGTCGCGCCGATCGGGGCGACCATGAACTCCTGGATGTCGACGTTGGAGTCGGCGTGCGACCCACCGTTGAGGATGTTCATCATCGGGACCGGGAGGACGTGGGCGTTCGGGCCACCGACGTAGCGGAAGAGCTCGAGACCGGCGGACTCGGCGGCCGCGTGGGCCACGGCGAGCGAGACACCGAGGATCGCGTTGGCGCCGAGCTTGCTCTTGTTGGGCGTCCCGTCGAGCTCGATGAGGGTCGCGTCGACCTCGCGCTGCTCCTCGGCCTCGAGGCCGATGAGCTCGGGAGCGATCTCCTCGTTGACGGCGTCGACAGCCTGCTGGACGCCCTTGCCGAGGTAGCGGCCCTTGTCGCCGTCACGGCGCTCGACGGCCTCGAACGCACCGGTGGATGCGCCGGACGGGACGCCTGCGCGCGCCGTCGAGCCGTCGTCGAGGACGACCTCGACCTCGACCGTGGGGTTTCCACGGGAATCGAGGATCTCGCGTGCGTACACAACTTCGATGCTGGCCACAGTTGCTCCTTCTCAGACTTGGGGGGTTACGACCCAAGCCTAGTGCGAAGCGCCGCGGGGCGGTCGGGATGTTCGACCTACGGTCGGTGGACAGCAGACGAACAGCTCCTCAGTACGCGCCCTTGTGCGCCGTGACCGCCTTGAGCGTGCGAGCCAGGATGAGGAAGTCGCTGAGGACGGTCCAGTTCTCGGTGTAGTAGACGTCCTTGCGCAGCCCCACCTTCCACTCGAGGTCGGACCGCCCGCTCACCTGCCACGGCCCCGTGATGCCGGGCTTGACACGCAGCCTGCGCGCCGCGTGACCGTCGTACTGCGCGACCTCGCAGGGAAGCTGGGGCCGCGGCCCCACGAGGCTCATGTCTCCGCGCAGGACGTTGAGGAACTGCGGGAGCTCGTCGACGCTGTAGCGGCGCATGTACCTGCCGAGGGGCGTCACGCGGGGGTCGTCGTGGATCTTGAAGAGCGGGCCGGCAGCCTCGTTGCGGTCCGCGAGGACGGCGACCTCCTTGTCGGCACCGACGCGCATCGACCGGAACTTGAGCATCATGAACGGCCGCCCGTCGAGCCCGATGCGCTCCTGCCGGTAGAACACGGGACCCGCGCTCGTCGCCTTGACGGCCACGGCCACGACGGTCAGCGGCAGGGCCAGGAGGACGAGCGCCACGAGAGCGAGCAGCCAGTCGAGGCTCGACTTCACGAGGTACTTCACCCCGGAGAAGCTCGCTGCGTCCACGTGCACGAGCGAGAGCCCCTCGGCGGGGCTCATGACGACCCGCGGTCCGGCGACGTCGACGAGCCCGGGGGCGACGATGAGCTCCGTGCCCGTGGTCTCGAGCTCCCAGCCGAGGTTCTGCACGACGCTCGCCGTGAGCGAGTCGCACCCGCCGACCGCGACGCTCTTGGCACCCGTCGCCCGGACTGCAGCCGGGACGTCGAGGACGTCGCCGAGGATGGGGACGCCTGCGACGAGCTCGCCGAGGCACCGGTCACCGTCGGGGATGCAGGCGCCGACCACCACGTACCCGGCACTCGGGTTGGCGGCGAGCTCGGTGATGAGGTCCTCGGTCCCCGTCCTCGACCCGGCGACGACGAGAGGCGACATGCACTCCCCCGCTTCGCGGTGACGACGCAGCCAGACGCGGGCGCGGTACCGGCCGGCGAGGAGGAGCGCCATGCCGACCGGCATGGCCAGCGCGACGTACCCGCGGGCGAGGTCGAAGCGCACGAGGTAGGAGATGACCGCGACCATCGCGAAGAACTTCCACGTCCCCTGGAACACCCGCCGGTACTCGGTGAGGCCGATCCCGACGATCCGCCGGTCGCGCGACTTCTCCAGCGTCAGGGCGAACAACCAGGCGGGACCGAGGACGAGCGTGATGAGGACGTAGGACGTCGTGGGGACGACCCTGTCGTCCCCGGGAAACCCGAGCGCCACGCGGGCGACGAACGCGACGGTGAGCGCCACCCCGACGAGGACCGCGTCGAGTATCGCGAGCCGCAGCCGGTGCAGGCGCGCCCACTCGACGGCCTCTGCTCCCGCAGCGACAGAACGGACGGTCCCCGACGGGCCGTCCTCGACCGCGCTCCCGGCCGCCACGGCGGAGTCGTCGGGCTCGGCGGGACGGTCGGCGTCGGCGTCGGCGGGGGTGGGTGCCAGGAGCGAGACCGGGAACATGGCCTGGGCGCCCGCGACGAGGGTAGCGGGCCGGTGCTCGGGGAGCAGGCGTCGCAGACGGTGCCGGGATGAGCTCGTCATCACCGGCACCTCGGACGAAGGACCCTGGGGCTGGACACGTGCCGATCGTAGAATCGCGACCCGTGCGCCGCGCCAGGGCTTTTCGGACAGATCACACCAGAATCACCCCGGGCCAGGAGACGGGCGCGGGGGCTAGCCCGTCACGTCACCCCCTCCTCACCCGCACTCGCCCCGAGCGGCGCACGACTGCCCACCTCAGCCGCCCTGACCTGCGCCTCCAGCTCGCGTGACGCGGCACGCAAGGCACCCTCGGCATCGACGCCGACCTCCTGGGCGTGCCGTACGAGTCCGAGCAGCGCCGCTCCGACCGCGGCGGCGTCGCCGCCGACGGCTCCCCCGACCGGGGCCGCCGGCGGGTCCGGCAGCAGGCCCGCGCGCCCGGCACGCGACAGGACCTTCTGTGCACGCGACAGAGCACCCTGCGCGAGGGGGATCCCGTCGAGGCACGACGTCCGGGACTTCTCCTGCTGCTTGATCGCGTCCCAGCGGGCCGTCAGGCCGGCGTCGTCGACGTACGACTCGTCGGCGAACACGTGCGGGTGGCGACGGACGAGCTTGGCCGTGAGGTCGCGGGCGACGTCGTCGATCCCGAACGGCTCGCCCTCGTGCTCCTGGGCGACCCTCGCGTTGAAGACGACCTGGAGCAAGAGGTCGCCGAGCTCCTCACGCATCCCGGCGCGGTCGTCGGCCTCGATCGTCTCGACGAGCTCGTAGGCCTCCTCGAGCGTGTGCTTCGCGAGCGACGCGTGGGTCTGCGCCGCGTCCCACGGGCACCCTCCCGGTGACCGGAGCCGGTCCATGACCTCGACGAGCTCGTCGAGCGGGTGGGCGTGGTCGGGGACGCTGACGGTGCGGTGCATCGACCCATCGAATCACGCGGGACGCAGGACGGCGGCCGGACCCGTCGGAACGGTCCCGGCCGCCGTCGTGGCGCGCGCCGCTGGGTCAGGCGCAGGGGTCGACCGTGCTCACCGTCCCGTCCTTGACCACGGCCGTCGTGCCGCTGAGCGTGTAGTTCGCCGACCCGTTGTTGTCCCAGGTACCCGAACCGTCGGTGAACGCGGCCGTGACGGTCGCGCCCGCCGTCGCGACGGTCGTCGACACCCAGCCGGTGCAGGCCGCCGACATCGCCTTGCCCGGCACGACCGTCCACCCACCCGTGCCCACCTTGTAGTGCACGTTGTAGGCCGACCACCCCTTGGTCGTGGAGTAGTAGATCGTCTGGTTCGTCGACGGCGTCGTCGCGGAGCACGGGTTCGTCGTCGTGACGGCCCCGTCCTTGACCACGGCCGTCGTGCCGCTGAGCGTGTAGTTCGCCGACCCGTTGTTGTCCCAGGTGCCCGAGCCGTTCGTGAACACCGCGGTCACCGTCGCACCACCGGTGGCGATCGTCGTCGAGACCCAGCCCGTGCACGCCGCCGACATCGCTCGGCCCGGCACAGCGGTCCAGGCGCCGGAGCCCACCTGGTAGTGGACGTTGTAGCCGGACCACCCCTTGTTCGTGGAGTAGTAGACCGTCTGGTTCGTCACCGGGTCGGGGTCGCCCGGCTCGACGGGCCCCCCGCTGAGCGCCCCCACGTGCAGCGCGAGCGCTCCGTATGCCGGGACGGTCGCCGTCAGCTGGCCGGAGCCGTTCACCGAGACCGTCTTGGCACACCCGTCACCGGCCACGACGTCGCAGTACGTGCCTGCGGGCAGCGAGGACTGGAACGTGCGCGTGACGGCGCTCGCCTCGTTGTTGATCGCGACGTAACCCTTGGACCCGCGACCGAACGCGATCTGGTTCGCACCGTTGTCCCACCAGCTCGTCACGGCCTCGGTGCCGACCGCCGTCCGGAACCCGACCATGTTCTTGATCTCCGGCCAGCGGTGCGCGCAGGTCCACGTCGCGGTGTTCGAGCAGCTCGCGTCGATCACCTGTCCGTCACCCTGCTGCGGCGCACCCGCGTCCTTGTCGGTGAAGGTGTAGCCCGAGTAGACCGACGGCCAGCCGTACGGGTGGGCGAGCATGAAGACGTTGGCGAGCTTGTACTTCGCTCCCCACGTGTAGTTCATGGTCTCGCCGTTGCGCTCGGTGTCGTGGTTGTCGACGAAGACCCCGGCACGGTCGGACGCGAGCAGACCGTTCGAGACGGTCCTGAGGTCGGCGATGCGGCCGTCGAAGCGGCTCTTGAGCGTGCGGGCGTAGTTGAACTCGTGGGAGTCGCCGCTGCCGAGGTACTCGGACGGCTGGACGGGCTCTCCCGCTGCGCCGATGACCTCGTGCACCCAGAAGACGTTCGGGTTGGTGAGCTTGCTCTTGATCGCCTCGAGGTCGGCTGCGGGGATGTGCTTCGCGGCGTCGATGCGGAAGCCCGCGACGCCGAGGCTGATCATGTCGTTGAGGTAGGCCGCGATCTCGGTGCGGACGTAGTCCGAGCCGGTCCGGAGATCTTGCAGCGAGACGAGGCGGCAGTTCTGCACCTGGTAGCGGTCGGCGTAGTTCGAGATGTTGGTCTTGCAGTCGTTGAAGTCGTTCGGGCCGTAGCCGCCGTCAGGACCGGGGAAGCTCTCGATGCCGTAGGGGGTCCCCGCCCAGCCGGTGCCGCTGCTCACGTCCGCGCCGGTCATGTGGTTGATGACCGTGTCCGCGATGACCTTGACACCCGCCGCGTCGCAGGCGTCGACCATCGCCTTGAACTCGGTCCGCGTGCCGAGCTTGGACTCGAGCCGGTAGCTCACCGGCTGGTAGGACGTCCACCAGGCTGCACCGCGGATGTGCTCCTGCGGCGGCGAGGTCTGGACGTACGCATAGCCCGCCGGTCCGAGCGTCGTGGTGCACTCGCTCGCGATGGAGTTCCACGTCCACTGGAACATGTTCACCGCGGTGTTCCCGCGGCCCGGGACCGTCGGGGCCGCAGCTGCGAGCCCCGGAGACGCGACCGCCGACTGGACGGTCGTCGCCGCGGGTGCTGCCGCGGCCGCCGGGGCGGACGGACCTGCGGCTCCCAGGAGTCCTGCAACTGCTAGCGCGCCCGCTGCGAGCAGCGCTGTGCTCTGCATGGACCATCGGCGTGCGGACCAGCGGGGCGATCCTCCGTGCGAGCGTGGGTCGGCCGTGAGCTGTCTCGTCATCGAGTTCCTCCATCGTCGGCGGAGCGCGCACGGTCTCAAGGGTCGAGGACCGAGCAGGCTCGGTGTCACGTCGTCGTGGCACCGTCGCGAATTGCGACAAAGACGGACACTATCCGCGTTGCAACAACCACGCAAGGGCTGCAAGGGATTGCAGCGCGCCGAGAGTGCCTTCTGACGGACATGCGGTCCGCACACCTGGAACCATCAGGGACCGACGCGCGTTGAGAGTGCGACCCTCACCACGAGATCCGGAGAATGATGGACGGCGACAGTACGAACCCCCTTGCGCAGCAGACCGACAGAGCCGCAGCAGGGGGGACGATCTGATGTGGGTCCTCACACTGCTCCTCGGTGTGCTCGTGGTCCTGGCGATCACCGCCGTGACCGGCTACTTCGTGGCCCAGGAGTTCGCCTACATGGCGGTCGACCGCTCGCGCCTCGGGGCGCGGGCGGCAGCAGGTGACGCCGGCGCCAAGCGCGCCCTGAGCGTCACGAAGCGGACGTCCTTCATGCTGTCCGGAGCGCAGCTCGGCATCACCGTGACCGGCCTGCTCGTCGGCTACGTCGCCGAACCGCTCATCGGCGAGTCGCTGGGCGAGGCGCTCGGCGGCGTCGGCGTGCCCACCGGGGTCGGCATAGCCATCGGCACCGTGCTCGCGCTGCTCTTCTCGACCGTCGTGCAGATGCTCTTCGGCGAGCTCTTCCCCAAGAACCTCGCCATCGCGCGACCGGAGCCCGTCGCGCTGTGGCTGTCCCGGTCCACCACGCTCTACCTCGCCGTCTTCGGCTGGCTCATCGCCGTGTTCGACCGCGCGTCCAACGTGCTCCTGCGGACCCTCGGGATCGAGCCCGTCCACGACGTCGAGCACTCCGCCACAGCACGCGACCTCGAGCACATCGTCGCCGAGTCCCGAGACAGCGGCGACCTGCCCGCCGAGCTCTCCGTCCTCCTCGACCGCATCCTCGACTTCCCCGACCGCGACGTCGAGCACGCCATGATCCCGCGCGCCCGCGTCGACGTCATCCACCCCGACATCACCGTCGCCGGCGTCCGCGCGCTCATGAGCACCGGCCACTCGCGATACCCGGTGCTCGACGAGGACGACCGCGTGGTGGGCATCGTCCACCTCGACGACGTGCTCGCACACCACCACTCCGCCGACGCCCCCATCACGGCCATCATGCGCGACGCGACCGTCGTCCCCACGACGATGTCGCTCCCCGACGCGCTCCGTGAGGTCGCCGACACCCAGAACCACCTCGCGTGCGTCATCGACGAGTACGGCGGCTTCGCCGGGGTCCTCACCCTCGAAGACCTCGCCGAAGAGCTCGTCGGCGAGATCACCGACGAGCACGATCCCGAGACACCCACCGTCGAGCCGTCACCCGACGACGGCATCTGGGTCATGGCCGGCGACGTGCACGTCGACGAGGTCGAGCGCGCCATCGGCTACGACCTGCCGCGCGGTGACTACGAGACCATCGCCGGCCTCGTCATCGCCCACCACGGCTCGTTCCCAGCCCCGGGCACCAGCATCGACATCCTGCTCCCACCCGACCCGGCGGACCTCGCCCGGGCCGAGGAACCACCGACGGTGACGATGCACGTCGACGTGCTCGAGATCGACCGGCACGTGCCGTCCCTCGTGCGCGTGAGCCTCCCGCTCGAGGCGCTCAAGCCCACCACGGCACCCGAGGCGTCCGAAGCACCTGACGCCACGACCGACACGAAGGAGACGGGCCGATGAGCAACCCCTGGATCATCATCAGCGTCACCGTCCTCCTCATCGCGCTCAGCGCGTTCTTCGTCGCCATCGAGTTCGCGCTGCTCGCCGCGAAACGGCACCGCCTCGAAGACGCCGCCTCGCACAGCCGGGCGGCACGAGCCGCGCTGCGCAGCGCGTCCGAGCTCACGCTCCTGCTCGCCGGGTCCCAGCTCGGGATCACGATCTGCACCCTGGCGCTCGGTGCCGTCACCAAACCCGCCGTGCACCACTGGCTCACCCCGCTCTTCGAGTCGTGGGGGATCGCGGCGCTGCTCGCCGACGTCGCCGGATTCGCGCTCGCGCTCATCATCGTCACGTTCCTGCACCTCGTCGTCGGCGAGATGGCACCGAAGTCCTGGGCGATCGCGCACCCCGAGCGATCGGCCACCCTCCTGGCGATCCCGATGCGCGCCTTCATGGCGCTCACCCGACCGCTCCTGCGGGCGCTCAACGAGTCAGCGAACTGGTGCCTGCGCCGTGTGGGCGTCGAGCCTGCCGACCAGGTCGCCAGCGGCCAGAACCCGGACGACCTGCGACACCTGCTGGAGCACTCCGCGAACGTCGGTGCACTGGACCCCGCCTACTTCGCGCAGCTCTCCGGCGCGCTGGAGCTCCAGAGCCTGACCATCGCCGACCTCGTCGACCACGACGCCCGTCCGGTGTTCGTGGACGCCGACGGCACCATGGACGACATCCGGGCCGCCACGCTCGCCACCGGCCACCTGCGCCTGCTCGTCGGGGACCCGGACGCGATCCTCGGCGTCGTCCACGTCCGGGACACGCTCGCCGAGCCCGACGACCGGGCAGCGCGAGAGGTCGTCCGTCCCGTCTTCACGCTCGACGCCGCGACGCCCGTCTACGCCGCCCTCACCGCGATGCGCGAGACGCGCAACCACCTCGCGGTCATCACGCACGGCGACGAGCTCCGGGGAGTCGTCACGCTCGCCGACGTCCTGCGTCGTCTCTTCCCGCGGACGTCCGCGCAGGAGGCGATCGCCCAGACGACCTGAGAGCCCCCGCACCGCCCGCGGGCACGCGTCGTCGCGTGACCGCGGGCGTTCGCGTGCCCGAGGACGTTCGCGTGCCCGAGGGCGTCGGGCGGCTCAGTCGGCCGTCGGCGGACGGCGGGAGAGGTACTTCGCACTGTCGTTGACGTACGCGTAGTAGAGCCCGATGAGGACTCCACCGCCGAGGAAGTTCCCGAACAGCGCGATGCCGACGTTCGCCGACGCGAGACCGACGTCGACCCCCTCGCTCAGACCGACGACAGTGAAGAGCACCGTGTTCGCGACCGAGTGCTCGAGCCCGAGGAACGCGAACATGAACACCGCGACGATCATGACGAGGCTCTTCGTGAGGTCGTCCTTGATGCGCCCGTTGTACACGAGGAGCATCGCGAGGTTGATGAGGAAGTTGCAGAGGATCGCCCGGACGAGCAGGTCGCCCCAGCCGGCCGCACCCTCGGTGATGAATGCCGTCTTGTGCTCGACCGACGCGACCATCTCGGCCATCGGCACGCCCTCGGTGATGGTGCTGAACCGGATCATGAGCGCGACGAGCAGCCCGCCGAGCGCGTTCCCGAGGAAGCACAGGCCGAGGATCCGCAGGGCCTTCGACCAGCTCGTCCGGCGGTAGTACGCGCCGATCGACACGATCATCATGTTCGACGTGAGGAGCTCGGACTTCGAGTAGTAGATGAACACGAGCGCCCAGCCGAACGCGAGCGCACCGGCGATCCGGCCGAGCGGGCGCAGCGTGCTCTCCCCGAGGTCGACGGCGTCGAACGCCGCGATGACCGCGTAGTTCGTCGCGTAGAGGACACCGATGATGATGCCCGCCATCGCCGCGCGCTGCAGGTAGCGGCGCGCGAGAGCACCCGAGAGCTCCGTCTTCGTGTCGAGCGCGTCGAGGACGGTGCTGATGAAGTGCTTGCCGGGGAAGAGGTCGTGCGGATCCTGCGTCATGGGGTTCATGGTCGCAGACCCGCCCGCCTCACCACGTGCCGAGCGGTCATCCCACCGGGGACGCGACCGACGCCAGGGCGCCGACGATGTCGTCGACGCGCTGCTTGGCGTCGCCGAAGAGCATCGCGGTGTTCTCCTTGAAGAACAACGGGTTCTGCACGCCCGCGTAGCCGGTGGCCATGGACCTCTTGAAGACGATGACCTGCTTCGCCTTCCACACCTCGAGGACCGGCATCCCGGCGATCGGCGACGACGGGTCGTCGAGGGCCGCGGGGTTGACCGTGTCGTTCGCCCCGATGACGAGCACCACGTCCGTCTCGGCGAGGTCGTCGTTGATCTCGTCCATCTCGAGGACGATGTCGTACGGCACCTTCGCCTCCGCGAGCAGGACGTTCATGTGGCCGGGAAGACGGCCGGCGACGGGGTGGACACCGAAGCGGACCTCGACGCCCTGGGCGCGCAGGCGCGAGACGAGGTCGGCGACCGGGTACTGCGCCTTGGCGACCGCCATGCCGTAGCCCGGGGTGATGACGACGGACCGGGCGGCCGTGAGCATCTCCGCCACGTCGGCGGCCGTGACCTCGCGGTGGTCGCCGTAGTCCGTGTCGTCGCTCCCGCCTGCCGGGGCGCCGTCGTCCGAGCCGAAGCCCCCGAGGATGACGGACACGAAGGACCGGTTCATGGCCTTGCACATGATGTAGGACAGGATCGCACCGGACGAGCCGACGAGGGCGCCGACGATGATGAGCAGGTTGTTGCTCAGCATGAACCCGGCCGCGGCGGCTGCCCACCCGGAGTACGAGTTGAGCATCGAGACGACGACGGGCATGTCGCCACCGCCGATCGAGGCGACGAGGTGCCACCCGATCGCGAGAGCCACGACGAGGAGCAGGAGCAGCGGCGCGAGCGACGGGCTCGTGAGGAACCAGGCCATGAGCGCCGCGCTGACGAGGAGCCCTGCGAGGTTGAGCAGGTTGCGCCCGGGGAGCATGAGCGGCGAGGACTTGATGCGCGCCGAGAGCTTGAGGAAGGCGACGATCGACCCGGTGAAGGTGATGGCCCCGATGAAGATCCCGAGGAACACCTCGACGAGGTGGACCGCGTCGGCGTGCGTCTCGGTGAGGTAGGAGTTCACACCGACGAGCACGGCGGCGAGACCGACGAAGCTGTGCAGCATCGCGATCATCTCCGGCATCTGCGTCATCTCGACGCGGCGGGCCTGCCAGGTGCCGAGCGTCGCGCCGACGATGAAGACGAGCGCGATGAGCAGTGCCGTCACGAGGACCGACCGCTCGGAGCTCTCGAGGCTGAGGGCCACGGTCGCGCCGAGGGCGAGGACCATGCCGGTCATGCCGAAGAGGGCACCGCGCCGGGCGGTCGCCTGCTTGGACAGGCCCGCGAGGCTGAGGATGAAGAGGATGGCCGCGACGACGTACACGGCCTGCGCGAGAGAGGCGAGCGTCATGTCAGACGTCCTTCCGGAACATGGAGATCATGCGGTAGGCGACGAGGAACCCACCGAAGATGTTGATGCTCGCGACGGTCGCCGCGACGAACGCGAGAGCCGTGACCCACCAGCTGTCGCTGCCGATCTGCAGGAGCGCACCGACGAGGATGATCCCCGAGATGGCGTTCGTCTGCGCCATGAGCGGCGTGTGGAGGGAGTGGCTCACGTTGGAGATGACGTAGTAGCCGACGAAGACCGCGAGGACGAACACGGTGAAGTACCCGGCGAACGCGGGCGGCGAGAACGCGACCGCCAGGCCGAGGAGGACCGCACCGAGCCCGTACCCGGCGAGCTTGCGCTGGCCTGCACGGCGGGCGGCCTCTCGCTCTTCGAGCGCACGCACCGCCGGGTCGACGGTCGGGACGACCTCGACCGGCGCGGCGACCGGGACGGCCGAGACCTGCACGGGCGGCGGCGGCCAGAGGACCTCACCCGCGAGCGTGACGGTCATCCCCCGCTGCACCACGTCGTCCATGTCGAGGACGACCTCGCCGTCGGCGTCCGGGGTGAGGAGCTTCATGAGGTTGACGATGTTCGTGCCGAAGAGCTGGGAGGTGTGCTTCGGCAGCCGGCTCGTGAGGTCCGTGTACCCGATGATCGTCACGCCGTTGTCGGTGACGATCGTGGACCCGGGGACGGTGAGCTCGCAGTTGCCGCCGCCCGAGGCGGCGAGGTCGACGACGACGCTGCCCGGTCGCATCGCGGCGACCATCGAGGCCGTGATGGTGCGCGGGGCGGTGCCACGGACGAGCGCGGTGGTGATGACGATGTCGGCCTTCGCGCTCTCTTCCGCGTACATGACGGAGGTGAGCCGCTCCTGCTCGGCGGTCATCTCCTGGGCGTAGCCGTCCGAGGAGACGTCCTGCTGCGCGTCCTGGGCCTGGACGAACTCGGCGCCCATGGACTCGATCTGCTCGCCCGCCTCGGGGCGCACGTCGAAGGCGCGGACCTGCGCACCGAGGCTGCCGGCGGCCCCGATCGCGGCGAGGCCGGCGACACCGCCACCGATGACGAACACCTTGGCCGGGGCTGTCTTGCCCGCTGCTGTCACCTGTCCGGTGAACATGCCGCCGTAGGCCTCGGCGGCCTCGATGACGGCACGGTACCCGGCGACGTTGGACATGGTGCTGAGGACGTCGAGCGCCTGGGCGCGGGAGATGCGCGGCACGGCGTCGAGCGCGAGTGCGCTCACGCCACGCTCCGCGAAGGCGGCGACGAGCTCGGGGTGCGTCGCAGGGGCCATCATCGCGACGACCGTGGCACCCGGTCGGAGCTGGGCGACGCCCGCGTCGTCGGGGGCGTTGACACAGGTCACCACGTCGCTCGTCCACGCGGTGGCGGCGTCGACGACGCCGGCACCGGCCTCACGGTAGGCGACGTCGGGGAAGCTTGCCTGCGCGCCTGCTCCCGCCTCGACGACGACGTCGTAGCCGAGCTTGACGAGCTGCGCCACGGTGGTGGGTGTTGCGGCGACGAGCCGTTCCCCGGGACGTGTCTCCCGGGGGATGCCGATCCTCATCGAGCCTCCTCGTTGATGGTGCTTCCAGTGTCCACCCCGGCGCCGACGGCCAGGACGGGTGTGCTGCGCTCGGTCGTGGGCTGGTCGTGCGCCCGTTCCCCGGACCATGATCGCGTGCCCGGGCCCCTCGCTGCCAGGACCAAGAACCCTCGCCGGTCGTCCGCCTGTCCTCGCCGAGCGCACGAGGTCGGTGGGCACCCGGGTCGAGGAGGTGCGCAGAGCCACTCTCCCACAACGGGTAAGCGCTTTCCTAGGACCTCGGTCCTCGTGTCCGGACGCGAATTGTCACGCCCGGGTGACAATCCTCACCACCCGTTGACTCTGGGTATGTGAACGGACACACTTCTCTGTGACGGCGCGTGCCACTGCCCCCCTGCGCGGCACGCGTCGTCTTCTCATGTCCCGGCCGGCTCAGCCCCGGGTGCCGACCGTCGCCGCGGCCCCGATGTCCCCCGTGATGACCGCGTTGATGAGCTCCGTGCTCCACGCGAGGATCTCCGCCCCGCGCAGCGGCCGCCCACCGATCCGGGCGGTCGTCGGGAACGGTACGAGGATCGTGCGCGTCGCCGGCTTGAGGAGCGTGCCGGGGTAGAGCCGCTTGAGCCGCAGCTGCGCCGACTCGGGCAGGTCCACGGGCGCGAAGCGCACGAACTTCCCCTGCGACGTGACGTCGGCCAGGCCGGCTGCTCGGGCATGGTTGCGGAACCCGGCGACGTCGAAGAGGTTCGCCACCATCTCCGGCACCGGGCCGTAGCGGTCGACGAGCTCGGCACGGATGTCGTCGAGCTCCGTGGCGGTCTGGGCCGCGGCGATCTTCCGGTACGCCTCGAGGCGCAGACGCTCGTGAGCGATGTAGTCGTGCGGCAGGTGCGCGTCGACGGGGAGCTCGATCGTGACCTCGGGCGCCTCCTCCTCGACCTCGCCGCGGAAGCCGGCCACGGCCTCCCCCACCATCCGGATGTAGAGGTCGAAGCCGACGCCCGCGATGTGCCCGGACTGCTCACCTCCGAGGAGGTTCCCTGCCCCGCGGATCTCGAGGTCCTTGAGCGCGACCGCCATCCCCGAGCCGAGGTCCGTGTTCGCCGCGATCGTCGCGAGGCGGTCGTGCGCCGTCTCGGTGAGCGGGCGCTCGGGCGGGTAGAGGAAGTACGCGTAGGCCCGGTCGCGGCCTCGACCCACACGCCCCCGGAGCTGGTGCAGCTGGGAGAGCCCGAGCATGTCGGCCCGCTCGAGGATGAGCGTGTTCGCGTTGGAGATGTCGAGGCCGGTCTCGATGATCGTCGTGCACACGAGGACGTCGAACTTCTTCTCCCAGAAGTCCATGATGACGCGCTCGAGCTGGTGCTCGCCCATCTTCCCGTGCGCCACCTCGATCCGGGCCTCGGGCACGAGCTCGTGCAGACGGGCAGCGGTGCGGTCGATGGACTCGACCTTGTTGTGCACGTAGAACACCTGACCCTCGCGCAGCAGCTCGCGGCGGATCGCCGCCGTGATCTGGCGCTCGTCGTACGCGCCGACGTACGTGAGGATCGGGTGGCGCTCCTCCGGCGGCGTCGCGAGCGTCGACATCTCGCGGATACCGGTCACGGCCATCTCGAGGGTGCGCGGGATGGGCGTGGCGCTCATCGCGAGGACGTCGACGTTGGTGCGCAGCTGCTTGAGCTTCTCCTTGTGCTCGACGCCGAAGCGCTGCTCCTCGTCGACGACCACGAGGCCGAGGTCCTTGAAGCGGATCGAGCCGGCGAGCAGGCGGTGCGTGCCGATGACGACGTCGACCGTCCCCTCCGCGAGGCCGTCGACGACCTCCTTCGCCTCCTTGTCCGTCTGGAAGCGCGAGAGGCCCTTGACCACGACGGGGAAGCCCGCGTACCGCTCGGAGAACGTGTCGTAGTGCTGCTGGACGAGGAGCGTGGTCGGCACGAGGACGGCGACCTGCTTGCCGTCCTGGACGGCCTTGAACGCCGCACGCACGGCGATCTCGGTCTTGCCGTAGCCCACGTCGCCGCACACGAGGCGGTCCATCGGGACCGTCTTCTCCATGTCGCCCTTGACCTCGTCGATCGTGGCGAGCTGGTCGGGCGTCTCGACGTACGCGAACGCGTCCTCGAGCTCACGCTGCCACGGGGTGTCGGTGGAGAACGCGTGACCCTTCGTCGCCATGCGTGCCGAGTAGAGGCGGATGAGCTCGCTCGCGATCTCCTTGATCGCCTTCTTCGCCCGCCCCTTCGTCTTGGCCCAGTCCGAGCCGCCCATCTTGTTGAGGGACGGCGACTCGCCACCGGTGTACTTCGTCACCTGGTCGAGCTGGTCCGTCGGGACGTAGAGGCGATCGCCGGGGTGGTTCTTGCGCGACGCGGCGTACTCGATGACGAGGTACTCGCGCGTCGCGGCGTTCGCCCCCGCGCCGAGCGTGCGCTGCACGAGCTCGACGAACCGTCCGACTCCGTGCTGCTCGTGGACGACGAAGTCCCCGGTCCGCAGCTGGAGCGGGTCGACGACGTTGCGCCGCTTGGACGGCATCTTGCGCATGTCGCGTGTCGAGGAGCCTGCGCGCCCGGTGAGGTCGGACTCCGAGAAGACGGCGAGACGCAGCTCGGGTGCCACGAAGCCGGGACCGACCGGTGCCGGGGTGACGAGGACGACCCCACCCTCCGGGTCCGCGCCGATCTCCCCGACGAGCCGCGCGGGCGTCTCCACCGCGCTCAGCTGCTCGACCATCCTCTTAGCCGGGCCGTGGCCCTCGGTCGTGAGGACGAGGCGCCAGCCGGCCAGCTGGAGCCCGCGGATGTCGTCGAGCGCGCGCTGGACGTCGCCCCGGTAGCTCTCGACGTCGCGTGCGGCCACGCGGAGCGTGTCAGCACCGTCCATGTGCGCGAAGGTCGGGGTCGCGTCCTCGGGCTCGTCCCCGGCGCTCGGGTCGTCGAGGCCGAAGGAGGACAGGGTCCACCAGCCGAGCCCGCGCCGGGCCGCGATGTCCCGCACCTCCTCGATGGTCGCGAAGGACGCGGCACCGAGGTTGATGGGCGACGTCCCGCCCGCTGCGGCCCCGGTCCAGGCCGCCGCGAGAAACTCCTCGGTCGTCGCGACGAGGTCGAACGCCCTGCGCCGGACCTTCTCCGGCTCGGAGAGGACGACGAGCGCGTCGTCGGACACGAGGTCGAGGACCGAGACCATCGAGTCCACGAGCACGGGTGCGAGGGACTCCATGCCCTCCACGGCGATGCCCGCCGCCATCTTCGTGAGCATCTCCTCCGCACCGGGTAGCTGCTCGACGAGCGCCGCGGCGCGGTCGCGCACCGAGTCGGTGAGCAGCATCTCGCGGCAGGGCGGTGCCCACACGCCGTGGTCCGCCACCTCGAGGCTGCGCTGGTCGGCGACCGCGAACCAGCGGATCTCCTCGACCTCCTCGCCCCAGAACTCCACGCGCAGCGGGTGCTCCTCGATGGGCGGGAAGACGTCGAGGATCCCGCCGCGCACCGCGTACTCGCCCCGGCGCTCCACCATGTCGACGCGGGAGTACGCCGCCGCACCGAGCTGGTCCGCCACGACAGAGAGGTCGGCATGGTCGCGCACCTCCAGCCGCACGGGCTCGAGGTCGCCGAGACCCTCGACGACGGGCTGCAGGAGCGCACGCACGGGCAGGACGAGCACGCGGACCTCCCCGGTCATGCCGCCGTCGGCCGACGGGTGGGCGAGGCGACGGAAGACCGCGAGCCGTCGCGCGACCGTGTCCGAGCGCGGGGACAGCCGCTCGTGCGGCAGCGTCTCCCACGCCGGGAGGACGGCCACGTCGTCGTAGGGCAGGTAGCAGCGCAAGGCGCTCGCGAGCTCGTCCGCCTCGCGGCCGGTCGCCGTGACCACGACGAGCGGTCGCGAGCCTGCCACGCCGCTCAGGGGCACGGGGCCGTCGCTCGACCGTGACCCGGCCATCGCCGCGAGCAGCGGCGGCCGCACGCCGACCGGACCGACGACGTCGAGGAACCCTCGGGAGGCGACGCGCTCGACCGCGGCGCGGGCGCCGTCGTCGGCGAGGAGGGCAGAGAGGACTCCCGTGAGATTCATGATTCCTTCGACAGGTACAGGCACTTCGACACGTGCGGGGACGCAGACGGGCCCGGATCACGAGTGAGCCGGGCTGTGCTCCCACACTACGACGAGACACCGACACCGGCACACGGCAGCAGCCTGAGCGAGGCCCGTGCGGGCTCCGCTCGGGCCACCCGCAGGACCACCCCGAGAACCACCCCGACCGCCCTGGTCAGCGCTCGGCCGCTGAGTACGCTCGATCGCATGGCACACGTGGTGGTGGTCGGATCAGGGATCGTCGGGCTCGCGACCGCTGCGCGGCTGGCCGCGCGCGGGGACCGGGTGACCGTGCTGGAGAAGGAACCCGTGCTCGCGGCGCACCAGACGGGCCGCAACTCCGGGGTGATCCACTCCGGCCTCTACTACCCGCCCGGCAGCCTCAAGGCGACGCTCGGGACCGCGGGGGCCGCGTCGATGACGGCGTTCGCGCAGGAGAACGGCGTCGCGGTCCGCACGACGGGCAAGCTCGTCGTCGCCGTGACCGAGGACGAGCTGCCGCGCCTGACCGTCCTCGCGGAGCGCGCGACCGCGAACGGCGTCCCGGCACGCCTCGTCAGCGCCGCCGAGGCGCGCGAGATCGAGCCGCACGTCGCGTGCGTCGCGGCGTTGCGCGTCGAGAGCACCGGGATCGTCGACTACCGGGCGGTGTGCCGCGTGCTGGCGGAGGCCGTGGAGGCCGCCGGCGGCGAGGTCCTCCTGGGCCGCTCCCTGGTCTCCGCGTCGTCACCCGCATCGACGACGGAGCCCGTGCGGGTGACCGTCGCGCACGGCGGCGGCACCGAGGAGATCGCGGCTGACGCCCTCGTGGTGTGCGGCGGACTGCACGCCGACCGCCTCGCCCGCGCCTGCGGGGTGGAGCCCGGCGCCCGCATCGTCCCGTTCCGCGGCGAGTACTTCGAGCTGGTGCCGGAGGCGGCGAGCATGGTCCACGGCCTCGTCTATCCCGTGCCCGACCCGCGCTTCCCGTTCCTCGGGGTGCACCTCACGACGATGGTGCACGGCGGCGTCCACGCGGGCCCGAACGCCGTGTGGGCGCTCGCACGCGAGGGCTACCGGTGGCGGGACGTCGACGTGCGCGACGTCGCGAGCGCGCTGTCCTGGCCCGGGCTGTGGCGCCTCGGCGCACGCAACGTCGTGCCCGGGGCACGGGAGGTCGCCCGCTCGATGTCCCGCTCGCTCTTCGCGTCGAGCCTGGCTCGGCTCGTGCCGGGCATCGGGCGCGACGACCTCGTGCCGAGCCCGTCAGGCGTCCGGGCGCAGGCGCTCGCCAAGGACGGCCGGCTCGTGGACGACTTCCTCGTGGCCACCGGACCGCGCCAGGTCCACGTCATCAACGCGCCGTCACCGGCCGCGACTGCTGCCCTCGAGATCGCCGAGCACGTCGTCAGCGTCCTCGACTCCGTCACCGCCCGCGCCGCGGCGTGAGCGCCGGACGCGCGGGGCGGGCGGCTCGACGGCGACGACGCACCACGGCATGAAGAGCTGGACGAGCGGCCCGATCGCCAGCGCGTAGAGGACTGTCCCGACGCCCACGGTGCCGCCCAGCAGCCACCCGAGCGCGAGCACCGTGATCTCGATGGCGGTCCGGATGACGCGGAGCGACCCGCTGGTCCGGCGCGCGAGGCCGGTCATCAGCCCGTCGCGCGGGCCGGGACCGAGCTGCGAGCCGATGTAGAGCGCCCCGGCAACACCGTTGGCCACGACGCCGCCGACGAGCAGCGGCACCTGGACCGCCAGGTCCTCGGCCTGCGGCAGCACCGCGAGGGTCAGGTCGAGCGCCACGCCCAGCCACAGGGCGTTCGCGACCGTGCCGAGCCCGGGCATCTGTCGCAACGGGATCCACAGGGCGAGCACGACGACGCCCGTGACGATGACGACGGTGCCCATCGAGACCGGTACGTGCTGAGCGACACCCGCGTGGAAGACGTCCCACGGGTCGAGGCCGAGCCCGCTCCGGAGCATCATGCCCATGGACACCCCGTAGAGGGTGAGGCCGACGAAGAGCTGGGCGAGCCGACGTGGCATCCGGCCGGCACGGAGCTGGTCCAGCGGCGAGAGGTCCTGCAGGGCGCGCGCCGCGGTCATCGGTCCACCGCCGGACGCAGCGGCTGGTCGAGCACGACGACGCACCAGGGCATGAACCGCTGCACGAGGGGGCCGATCGCGAGCGCGAAGAGCACGGTCCCCACCCCGACGGTCCCGCCCAGGACCCAGCCGAGCAGGAGCACCGTGACCTCGATGCCGGTGCGGAAGACCCGCAACGACCCACCCGTGCGGTGAGCGAGGCCCGTCATGAGACCGTCGCGGGGGCCGGCGCCGAGCTGAGACCCGATGTAGAGGGCGCCCGCCAGGCCGTTGAGGACGATCCCGCTCAGGAGCAGGGGTGCCTGGAGCGCGAGCCCGTCGACCGGTGGGAGCACCCGGAGCGTGAGGTCGAGCGCCACACCGAGCCACAGCGTGTTCGCGACGGTGCCGACGCCCGGCACCTGCCGCAGCGGGATCCACAGGGCGAGGACGAGGACGCCGGTGAGGATGACGACCGTGCCGATCGACCACGGGAGGTGACGGGCGAGCCCTGCGTGGAGGACGGTCCACGGGTTGAGGCCGAGCCCGCTCCGGATCATCATCGCCGTGGACGCTCCGAAGAGGGTGAGCCCGAGGAAGAGCTGGACGAGCCGGCGGGTCATCCGGCCGGCGCGGAGCTGCTCGAGCGGCGAGAGGTCTTGGAGAGCGGGCCGTGCGGGCAGTGCACGTTGAGCGGGCTGGGCTGTGGCCGTGATCATCCCGTCACGGTATCCGCCAGTGGCCTTCAGAAAAAGAGCCACTTGTGGAACAGTGGGCTCATGACCGAGCCCCGGATCTCCCCCGACGCCCTCCGTGCGCTGCTCGGTCCGTCCCAGCCCGGCGTCCCGGCGTACCGGTGGCTCAGCGAGCGCATCACTCTCCTCGTCGCGGACGGGCGGGTGCTGCCCGGGGTGCGGCTGCCGAGCGAACGAGCGCTGAGCGACGTGTCGGGCATGAGCCGGACCACCATCGTCCGCGCCTTCAGCCACCTCACGGAGTCCGGCTTCCTCGAGTCCCGGCGCGGGTCGGGGCGCGTCGTGCGCCTGCCCGTCCACGACGTCCCCCGCGCCCGCGAACCGATGCCCGCGAGCAGTTCCCGGAACGAGCCCGACCGCTCCCTCGACCTCACGTCAGCCGCTCCCTCGGCGGCCCCCGGGGTGTTCGAGGCGCTCCGCTCCGCTCTCGACACCCTGCCGTCGTACACCGCGGGGAGCGGCTACGTCGCCGGGGGGCTGCCTGTCCTGCGCCGGGCGATCGCCGAGCGCTACACGCGCCGCGGCCTCGCGACCGACCCGGAGAACGTCCTCGTGACCTCCGGCGCGCTCGATGCCATCCGACTCCTCGCCCAGCACCTCGTGCGCCCCGGGAGCCGCGTCGTCGTCGAGACACCGGGCTACCCCAACGCGTTCACCGCGCTGCGGACTGCCGGTGCCCGGCTGGTGGGTGTCCCCGTGAACAGCCCGGAGATCGACGTCCCGGCGCTCCTCGACGCGGCCCGCTCGACCGGTGCCGTCGCCATCCTCGTCATCGCCGACTTCCACAACCCGACCGGACGGCTGCTCGACGACGCCGCGCGCACCGCGCTCGTCGACGGCGCGCGGAGCCTGGGCGTCCGGCTGATCGCCGACGAGACCCTCGTCGAGACACGGCTCGACCGCGACGCGCCGGTGCCCGCACCCGTCGGGGGCCGGGGAGCAGGCGCGATCCTCGTCGGTTCAGCAGCGAAGACGTACTGGGGCGGCCTGCGGCTGGGGTGGATACGGGCCCCCCGGCGCACCGTGGCCGACCTCGCCCGGGCACGGTTGTCCGGGAGCCTCGCCGACCCCGTCCTGGAGCAGCTCGCCCTCGCCACCCTCCTGCACGAGCGTCCCGGTCTCGACGACGAGAAGCGCGAACGGCTGCGCGGTGCGCGCGACACAGCGGTGCGGCTCGTCCGCGAGAGCATGCCCGGGTGGGAGGTGCCCGTCCCCCCGGGCGGGCTGTCCCTCTGGTGCCGGCTGCCCGGGCCGACGTCGTCCGCGCTCGCCGTCGCGGCCGGTCGACAGGGCGTGGCCCTCGCCCCCGGGTCGAGCTTCTCGGCGACGGGCCACGGCCTCGAGCACCACGTGCGCATCCCGTTCACCCTGCCGCCCGACGAGCTCGCGGACGCCCTGGCCCGCGTCGCCCGGGCGTCCCTCGAGGTGAGCGGGGCTCAGTAGGACAGCCGCATCCCGCCGTCCGTGGTGAGGACCTGGCCGACGACCCACGCGCCCTCGTCCGTCGCGAGCCACCCGATGAGTCGAGCCGGGTCGTCGGGCCGACCGAAGCGCCCGAAGGGCGTGGCTCGGGCGAGCGCCGCGAGGTCGGTGGTGTCACGGTCGGACGTCTCGGCGTCGAGATATCCGGTGTTCACCGGTCCGGGGTTGATCGTGTTGAGGATGATGCCGAGCTCGAGGAGCTCGGCCGCGACCGTGGCCGTCGCGCCCGCGAGCGCGGCCTTGCTCGTCACGTACGCGACCTCCCCGCGCATGGGGCCGTCCTGCTGGCCGGACGTCATCCAGAAGACTCGGCCTGCATCGCGCTCGTCGACCGGGGTGCGCTCGCCGGAGCGGGCGCCCGGCCTCGTGGGCTCGGCACCTGGCACGGCGCCGGAGCGCAGCTGGGCGAAGCGCTGCGTGAGCAGCAGCGTCGAGCGCGTGTTGGCGTCCCAGAACGCGTCCAGCCGGTCGGCCGTCATGTCGAGGATCGAGCCGTCGTCCCCGCTGCGGGCGTGGTTGCACACGAGGATGTCGAGGCTGCCCGTGAGGGCGTGCGCCTCGTCGACGAGCGCGAGAGCGGCCTCCGCGTCACGCAGGTCAGCGCTGCGGTCACCGAAGACCGCGCCGCCGGCGAGCGCCCCCTGGACACCGGCACGCACGGCGTCGAGGTCGTCACCGCCCCAGGGCTGGTCCGCGTCGTGCGGGCTGAAGTGGTGGATGAAGACGTTCGCGCCGAGGTCCGCGAGCCGCGTGGCGACCGCATACCCGATCCCGCGCCGGCGGGAGACACCGGTGACGAGGGCGGTCCGGCCCGCGAGCGGTCGCGAGGCGGTGGGGTGCGGCGCGGTGGGGTGCTGGGGCATGGGCTCGCTCTCGTCGGTGCGGGCAGGACGGACGTCGTGCCCGGCGCGAGCGTACGGTGAACGAGCGGTGCGAGCCACGGCTTTTCGCAGTCGGGCGTCACCGGGTGCGGGCGTAGAGCTCCTCGTAGCGGTCCACGACGCGATCCCACGTGTACGTGCTCTCCACGAGCGCACGGCCGGCGCTCCCGAGGCGATGGCGCAGCTCCGCGTCCCCGAGCGCACGCTCGAGGGCACCGGCCAGGGCACCCGTGTCCGTCGGGTCGACGAGCAGGCCCGTCTCGCCGTCGGTGACGAACTCCGGAGGGCCGCCACGGGTGGTCGCGACGACCGGTGCGCCGGCCCGCCACGCCTCGAGCACGGTGATGCCGAAGGACTCGGCCCGCGAGGGCACGACGACGACCGTCGCCTGCGCCATCTCCTCTGCGACCTGACGCCGGGCGAGCCGGCCCAGCAGGTCCACCCGGTCCGCGAGTCCCAGGTCCACGGCGAGACTGCGCAGCGCAGCCTCCTCCGGACCGTCGCCCCCGATGCGCAGCCGTGCGTCCGTAGGCACGACGCGGGAGTCTGACGCCGCGGCGAACGCACGCACGAGGAGGTCGAAGCCCTTGACGTGCTGGAGCCGGCCGACGGCGAGCACCACCGGCGGGCCGTCGTCCCCTCGGCGCCCCTGCCCGGCGGAGTCCGTGGCCGGCACCCCGTCCTCGACGAGGTCGACGCCGTTCGGCACCGTCGTCGCCGTGCGCGCGTCCCACCGGGGGAACCGTCGCTCCAGGTCGTCGACGACCATGCGCGAGCAGCCTGTCACCGCGAGCGCCCGCGGCAGCGTCGAGCCGAGCGCCCAGGGCACGAGCCGTGAGGCGTCGAAGACGGAGTGGTCGTCGGCGAACGTCTCACCGTGCGAGCTGACGACGAGGGGAACGCGGGCGAGGCGGTGCAGCGCGAGGGCGTACACCCCGTTCGGCCCGAAGCACTGGACATGGAGGATGCCGGGTGCGCCACCCGCTGCACGACGGAACGCGCGCAACGCCCCGACCCAGTGCCACGTGGCGTGCGGCAGGCGCGCCGCGAACGCGAGCACGTCGCGGACCGACCGTGCGGGGAGCGGCGTCGGGAGGTAGCGCACCGTGATGCCGTCGACCGTCCGCACCCCCAGGTGCTCGCCGCGGTCGACCGTCCACACCTCGACCGCATGACCGCGCCGGGCGAGGACGCGGGCGACCCGCCGGGTGTGCTCCTCCACACCACCCGGGTACGGGTCGTAGGAGCTGGACACGAGGACCACGCGCACGCGAATCACCCCGACCCTCACCTGTGTGACGCCCGTCCCGTCCAGGACCGGGCGCGCCGACTCCGGCATGATGGGCATGCTTGCACAGTCGGTGCGTCACGTCGACGTACCGAGCCCCGGCCGCTCGCCACCACCCGAGAGGTCAGCCCCCGAGAACTGGCGGTCCCGTGCCACCCACACCGTCGTCCCCCACGCAGCGGGGCCACCTCGTGCTCGCGACCGTCGCCGTGGACACCCCCATGGGTGCGCAGGTCTACCAGGAGGAGATCGCCTCTCGCGCCGAGGAGTCCCTCGCAGCGGCTGCCGCGGAGAGTCCTCCTGCAGGTGCCCCGTGGCGGGTCGACCGGACCGTCGTGCGCTCCGTCCGCTCGCCGCTCGCCGGGACCGCCCGCCTGCCGCTGGGCTACCTCGGCAGGGCGTCGACCCGGGTGCGCGCCCTCGCCGGCCGGGCCCTCTACCCCCGCGACGCGGTCGTGCACCGCATGGACCTCGCGCTGCCGCCCGCGCCGGGCCGTGAGGTGCTGACCATCCACGACGTCGTCGCGTGGCGCTTCCAGGACGAGTCCGCGCCCGTGCGGGCCGCCGCCGAGGAGGCCCGGCGCGCGGCCGCCGTCATCTGCGTGTCGCGGTTCAGCGCGCAGGAGGCTGTCGACCTGCTCGGCATCGACGACCCCCACGTCGTGTACAACGGGGTGGACCGGCAGTTCTTCGACGCCGACCGTGTGCCGTCGGCCTATGCCGCCTCGCTCGGCGTGCGGGGGCCGTACGCGCTCCACGCGGGCGGGGCGTCCCGGCGCAAGAACCTCGCCGCGCTCGCCGAGGCGTGGCCGGCGATCCGGTCGGCCCGTCCCGAGCTCACGCTCGTGCTCTCCGGCCCGGAGAACCCGGAGCGGACCCGGCTGTTCGCGCGCCTCCCGGGGACTCTCCTCGTCGGGCGGATCCCCGCCGCGTCGGTACCCGGTCTCGTCGCCGGCGCGAGCGTCGTCGTGGTCCCGTCGCTCTACGAGGGCTTCGGGCTCCCCGCGCTCGAGGCGATGGCCGCGCGCACACCCGTCGTCGCCGCGGCGACGAGCTCGCTGCCCGAGGTGGTCGGCCACGCGGGGATCCTCGTGGAGCCCACTCCTGCCGACATCGCCGAGGGCGTCGTCTGGGCGACGAGCGGCGACCCGCAGATCGCGCTCATGGTCGAGGCCGCCCGCCTGCGCGCCGCGGAGTTCACGTGGGAGCGCAGCGCCCTCGAGCACGCACGGATCTGGCGCTCCGTGCGCTGAGCGACAGGGGCGGCGTCAGCGCACGCTCACGTCGACGAGGACGGACGCGACGAGTGCCGCCGTGAAGCAGACGGCGCTCGCGCGGAAGGCCGAGACCCCGCGGGCCCGGTCCCGGACGGGGTGCGCGTCGAGCATGTCCAGAGCACCAGGCCGTCGCGACCGCCGGACGAGCACGAGTCCGCGGACCAGCTGGACGACACCGACCACGAGGAAGAGGACAGCACCGACGAGGACAGCGGTGGCGGTGTGGTTCTCGGTCATGACGGCTCCAGGTCGGGTGGGACGACACTACGTCCTGGGGCAGATCCCGCGAGCCGAGCGGAGCGGCGCGCTCAGAGCACCTTGCGGCGGCGCCAGAACGGTGTCGACCACCGGTCCTCTGCGGCGTAGTAGTGAGCGCGCTCGACGAGGTAGTCGCTGCACTCGACGTCTCGGGCGTCCTCATAGCGTTCGAGCGGGGACGCGGGGTCCGGTCGACCGTCGGGCCCGGGCCCGCCGGCGGCGAACCAGGTCTCGACCGCGTCGGCCGCTGCCGCAGCGGTCCGCAGCGCCCGGAGGACGCCGCTGCCCGAGACCGGGTCCACAGCCAGGGCGGCATCACCCACGGAGAGCCACGGCAGGGCGTCGCGCCGGAGGAGACGGTGGCTCGCCGCCGGCCACGGCTGGGGCCGCGAGCGCGTGCGGGTGCCCGCGAGCCGGGCCGACGTCGCTGCGGTGCCGTCGAGCCGTGCCCACCACACGTCGGTGCTCGCCAGCCGGTCCGCGCGAGAGAGGTCGGCGTCGGTCATGAGCATCGTCACGGTCTGCCCGGACGGGACCGGGGCCGAGTACCACCATCCGTCGGGCGACGTCTCGACGAGGAGGTGTCCCGGCGGGTCGCCGGGCACCTCGACGGCGACCGCGAGCGCCACGAGCCGGTCGAGGATCACGCGTCGTGCGCCGAGCATCCGCCCGACGTGCGCGCTGCGTCCTGTCGCGTCGACCACGACGCGGGCGTGGAGCGTCGGGCCGGGGCCGTGCGAGCGCGGGACTGCGGTCTGCACGACCCACCGGTCGTCCGACCGCTCGCACCGGGTCACGAGGAGTCCGGCGCGCAGGTCGGTCCCGGCGCGTCGTGCAGACTCCGCGAGCATCGCGTCGACCGCCCGCCGGTCCACGTGCCACCCGCGCCCGTACGGACCGACGACGTGCGAGTGCGCGGTCGGGACGTCGTCGCCCCAGGTGCTGCGCGTGCCCCAGGACGGCAGGGGGCCGAGGGCCAGGAACGCGTCCCACAGGCCGAGGTCCCGCAGGAGCGGCTGGACGGCCGGCGCGAGGGACTCTCCCACACGGGAGTCCGCGAATGTCCCGCGCTCGACGAGGGCGACGTCGAGGCCGGCGCGAGCGAGCCGCAGCGCCGTGGCGGAGCCGGCGGGTCCTGCTCCGACGACGACGACGTCGTGCACGCGCCGAGCCCCGGACGAGGGTGGTCTCTCCCCGTCCGGGGCGTCCCGTCGTGTCACCGCGGATCGTCCTCGTGGCAGCCGCGGCACCCCTGACGGACACACCTGCGGATGTGGTCGAGGTCGACCCCGAGCTCTGTGAGCTCCTTGGCGAGCCGTCCGTCGCCGACGCCGTCGAGCAGGCACGCCACGACGCGGCACAGCGCGTCGTCGCTCCCCGGACCACCGTGCCCGTCGTGGCCACCGCTGTGGCCCGGGCCGCTGCCGGGAGGCGTCGCCGCGTCCTTGTCCCCACCGCGCCACACGGCTGCGGTGAGCGTGCGCTCGCGCGTCCACGGCAGCCCCTTGCGGGTGCGGCCGCGGGCCCGGACGCGGATCCGGTGCACCCCGGGGCGGCGTGCGACGAACGTCGCCTCGTACGCCCCCGGACCGGTGCGCTCGAGGACGAGCTCGACGGCGTCGCCGCCCGGGCGCGTGACCTCGGCCCACACGGCGGCGGCGTCGGTGGCAGGCAGCCCCGACTGGGTGACGGTGGCCAGGACGGAGACCGTGGCGCCGGGGTCGAAGCCGCTCTGCTCGACCTCCGCGCGCAACGACACGGAGGAGTAGGCGTGGACGACGACGCTGTACGGCAGCCGCGGGCGGACGGACGTGTCCGGCGTCCCGGCCGCCGATCCCGCCACCGGTCCGGTCGCGCGGACGACGGCGGCGTCCTGCGCGAGCGCGAAGGCCCGCTCGTGCTCGAGCAGGCGCCGGCGGTGCGTCGGGTCGTCGCCTCCTCGCCCGCGCCCGACGGGCGGGTGCGGCTGCAGGATGCTCACGTCGGTGCCCGCGCGCTCGGACTCCGCCGGGTCCTCCTGGCGGCCCACCGGTCTGGTCGGTTCGTTCCGGGGCTTGCCGATGGTCATGACCACGTGCCACGTGCCGGCTTGGTCGAAGCGCCCTGGGACGAGCTGGGTGGGCAGCGCAAGCCGGTAGTAACTCATCCCGTCGCCGGTCTCGAAGCGCATCGCCGGCTCGGAGCGTGCCCGCCACGGCTCGAGGAGCAGGCCGTTCGGGGTCTGGAGCCGGAAGTCCACGGCCTCCGGGCGCGGGGTGAGGAGGACGACCTCGACGCCCGAGTCCGCGTCGCTCACCGTGAACGGGATCCGGTGCACCTCCCCCGGGCTGAGCACGCCGCCCGGGTCGAGGACAACCTCCGCGGCGGAGATGCCCGCGAGGATCTGGAGGAAGTACTTCTGGAGGAGGAAGCGGTTGTCCCCCGTGATCGATCCGGTGACGAGGAGGAAGCCGCCCGTGTTCCCCGAGAGCGCCTGGAGCGCGGGCGCGCTCGTGTTCTGGGCGGTCCCGAACCCGACGGCGTACGTCGTGGCGTCGATCTGGCCCGCGACGTCGGCGATCCAGCGCGGAGAGTTCTCGACGCCGTCGGTGAGCACGAGCAGAGCCGTGCCGTCGTACGCCCCTGCCGTGGCGTCGAGCTGCGCCCGACCCTCGAAGATGCCGTCGCCGATGGACGTGGCGCCCTGCGGGTCGAGCCCGGTGCCGTCGATGACGTCCTGCGTCGCCGTGCGGTTGACGTCCGAGAGCCCGCCGTCGCCGAGCTGCAGGACGGCCTGGAGCGGCTGCGCGTCCTCGTTGTACCGGACCACCCCGACGCCGTCGCCGGAGAGCAGGAGGTCGACGAGCACGCCGGCGGACTGCTGGAGCGCGACGTGCTTGGTCTGGCCGTCGCCCCGGTCCTCGCTCATGCTCCCCGAGCGGTCGAGCACGAGGGACGTCGCCGTGGTCCGGCGCGGCACGGTGTTCCCGTCGATCGTCACCTGCCACGTCTGTGCGTGGTCCCCGGCGTTGCGCACGGTGACGGTCTGGGTGGGGATCGCGTCCCCGGCGGCGCCTGTCCGGAAGACGATCCACAGTCGAGCGGTCGCGACGCCGCTACCGGTGGTCGGTCCCACGGTGTCGGACGTCGTGACGGCGACGAGCTGCGGGTGGCTCGGCCCGCCGCCCGGTGCGAGCTCGAGGGTGACCGCAGCGCCCGTGGACATGACCTCGAACGCGATCGCGAGCGGCACCTCGCGCACCATCGCCATCGGCCCCTGCGGCACGTCGACGAAGTCGAGGTGCGGGGTGAGCAGGAGGATGGACGTCTCGGCGCAGTGCTGGACCTCGACCTTCTCGCTGCCCTGCTGCACCACGAAGCCGAGCCCCGTCCACTTGTCGACCATCTCGTCCATGCTCGCCACACCGCGCGACCACCGCACCGCCGTCGCCGAGCCCTGCGGGAAGACGTCGTTGGGGCGCGGGACCGGCCACCAGTTGTCACCGCACGCCTGGAAGTCCGCCTGCCACGGCAGAGCCATCGACGCGCTGATCCCACCGGGGTCGAGAGCAGCGTGGTCGAGACGGAACGGCGCGGCGTACGTGCTCTCGAGGATGGGCCGCGACCCGGCGCTCAGGCCACCCGCCTCGATCCCGGGGTAGAACGCACCGCCGACGCACGCCTCGAGGGCCGCCCGGTCAAGCCCGTCCGGCGTGATCGTCCCCGACGGGGTCGGCGGCCCCGCCCAGTCCGACGCGTAGGTGCCTGCCTGCCAGCGCTCGAGGTGGCCGTGCTGCGTGACGGTCAGGGCGGCGTCGCTGCCGGAGAGGCGCGGCATGTCGGGGGACGATCCGCCCGGCGCGCTCATCCTCAGCATGATCGCGTCGATCGTCGGCTGGTCAGTGACCGGTTCCGGCCACGAGTGCGCACCGAGGATCCCCTCGACCCACCGCATGTCCCGTGCCCGCTGGAGGATCGGGTGCACGTCGTGCGTGTAGGACGTCGTGGCCGGTGCAGGCAGGAGCCCGAGCTCGACCATCCGGTGCTCAAGCCGGTCGTAGAGGGTCGTCACGGTGTCCTGGTGGGGGGCGAACTTCGGTGGCGCGACGATCACCCACGCGGGCTCGACCGCCGGAGACGTGCCGGAGCCCCGCAGCGTGATCGTCGCGGTCACCGGCCCGTCCGAGACGTCGTCGTACCAGCCCGCGTTGCCCCAGAAGCCGACGATCCCGTTGCCGACCGGTGACGCCGACGTGCCGTGGCCGCCGAGGACGAGCAGGTGGTTCTCGTCGTCCGTGCGGATCTCGCCGAGCGGGACCGTCACGGCGCCTGCACCGCTGAAGGTGATGGTTCCGGTGTCGAACAGGTGGCGCTGGTCCGGGCCTGTCGCGGTGCGGGGGCCCGGGTCGATCGTCAGGGCACCGACGTCGGGCGACGCACCGTTGCGGCTGCCGAACGGCGCCTTCGCGTTGGCGAGGTGGACGGTCCAGCTGATCTCGGCGTCGGCGTCGGTGATCTCCTCGACGCTCGCGTCGTCATGATGGGCGAAAATCCGGAAGCGTGCGGCCTGGCGCTTGACCCTGCAGTCCGCGTCCTTGAACCCGCCTGGCGGGGCGGGCCGCTCCCCCGGGATCTCCGGACCGACGAAGAACTCGTCCGGGCTGTCGCCGACTCTCGCGATGCCGATCGCGGGGTGGATCCTGTACGTCGTGGCCATGGTGCACCGCCTGGGAGGAAGAAGACCTTCCTGCCAGTGTTTGCCCCGCGCGACGCGGGCACAATGGGCGATTGGTGTGAGATGTCTGTTCACCCGGCCGCTCACCCACCGCTCACCTCAGGGCCCGTCCAGCGCAGCGGACCATCCGGACATCTCTACGATGTGAGCATGTCTCGGTACGTCGAACGGTCTCCCCGTCCGGGCGCATGGCTCCTCCTGCTCGCCACCAGCACGGTCTTCTGGGCCGCCATGGTGTCCACGGACGACGACGCTCTCGTGACGGCGACCGTCATGGTGGGCCTTCTCACCGTCGTCGCCGGAGCGATGATGTGGCGCGACGGTCGGCTGTCCACCATCCGGCTCACGGACGACTCCCTGGACGTCGGGCGTACTCGGGTGCCCGTCTCCGAGCTGCACCCGTGGGGAGTCTGTCCACCGGGCATCCTCGTCGATGGCCCGATCCTCGGCGCCGATGCCGACGGACCCCTCGGGACGGGGGTGCTCACGCTGGTCCGACGCGACGGCGGCGCCGTGCTCGTGCAGACCAGGAACGCCTCCGAGCTGAGCGCCGCCCTCGACACGGTCCTCGCCCCGCTGCGCGACCTCGAGCTTCCCTGGTCGGCCGACCGAGACCCGGGCAGCGATCTCCCGGGCGGGAGCCCGATCGACATGTGGGCGTCGCTCGGCCGAGAGGACCACGCCGACGTCGACGACGCGCTCTCGGCCCGGCAGTTCCACGGGTTGCCCGCGCACGCCCCGTTCGTGCACCGGTGCGTCGTGACGGTCGGCGAGCATCGTGTTGCCCTCCGCTGGGAGCAGCGCGTGCTCGTGGCCTCGCTCGTCACCGGCGACGGGACGACTGTGCACGAGATCGCGCGCGGCACGCGGCAGACGGGTGACGGCCCGGGCAGCTTCTCCTGGTCCCACGCCAGGATGCCGCTCGACGTCGGCGGGCGCCCGGTCGACGTCGGGCGCGAGCGCAGCGGTGACGGCTGGCTCTGGCGCGTCAGCGGCCCGGACGAACGCTCCTGGACGTTCCGCCCTGGAGACCCCGTCGTCACCGACCACGTCGAGCTCACCCGCGACGGAGACCGAGCGCCCGTGGTCATCCACACGCTGCGACCCGTGCCCGGAGCACCGGGACCCGGGGCCGGCGCGCGGAGGGTGAGTTGGACGCCGGACGCCTCGCTCGCTGAGGTGGTCCTCGTCGTCATGTGGGTGCTCGACCGGGTCCACGAGGGGCTGCTGCCCACGGCCGAGCGCCTCGCGCGCGGCGAGGTCCCCAACTGAGGGCGCGGGGCCAGGACGCGCTCAGCCCGGCGCGTACGCCTCGATCGCGCTCACCGCGACGCCCTGATCGACGGCCGTGAGGTCCATGAAGCTCGGGTGCATCCCTGCGACGACGCCGGAGTAGTTCGCTGCCGCGACCTCGACGCCCCGCTCGGTCGTCGTCGGCACGTCGATGCGGACGCCCTCGATCTCGACGGCCTCGAAGCCGACCTCGACAGCGCGCTCGTGGAGCTGGTCGGCGACGGTGGCGACCTCGGTCCATGCGCCGTCCACGAGGACGGAGACGCGGTAGTCCCGCAGCCCCGCGGTGCAGCACCGGATTCCGGCGGTCGCCACGACGACGCGGTCGACGACGACGGGTTCGTCGAGGGCGACCTCGACCCACGGTGCGAGGTCGGCCGACCCCGCTGCGCCGTCGGGGCCGTCCTCGCTGAGCGGGCCCGATCGCCACGGCTCCGCGTCGTCGGCGCTGCCGTCCGTGATCGTCGACGCGGACGTCCCCTCCGCCGTCGAGGACGCGGTGACCGCCGCCCCCTCGAGCACGTCCGGTCCGTACTCCTCCGCCGGCGCGAGCGTCAGCTGCGTGCCGACGGGGGCTGTGAAGAGCTGGGGTGCGCCCGACAGCTCGACCTCCACGGGGCCGCCCGAGAGGTCGAGGGTGCGGGCGGCTCCGTAGACGTCGGTCGCGGTGACCGAGCCGCCCCCCTCAGTCGTGCCTGCCGCAGAGAGGACGGCCGTGCTCTGCCGGTCGTTCGTCCAGGCGGCGAGCAGCTCGGTGCCGTCGCCCGGGTCGGTCGCCCAGCGGAGCGCGTACGCATCCGGCACGGCGAGGTCGACCTGTTCCGGCTCGCCACGACCGACGAGTGCGCTGCGCGTCGTGGCGTACGCGAGGAGTCCCGGCTTGGCGTGCTGACCGAGCTGGAGCAGCGACCACGAGTTCCCCGTCTCTCCGAAGCCGCCCTCGGAGAAGAAGTACGTCCACTCCTCGACACCCGCGAGGGAGTACCAGAGGAGCTTGCGCGCCACGTCCGAGCCCTGGGCCCAGGAGTTGACCACGCCGTCGGACCACCAGCCGGACTCCGTGTCCCACACCGGCACGTCCTCGCCGCACGCGGCGACGACTTCCGCGAGCTGCGCCAGCAGGTTGTCGTCCTCGAGCCACCCGTCCTCCTCCCACGACCGGTTGAGGCCGGTGTACGGGTGCACGGCGACGACGTCGAGGCTCGCGCAGGCCCCCGCCTCGACAGCGGCACGCCACCACTCGACCGGCACGCCGAGCGTGTTCCCCCCGAGGACGACGACCTCAGGGTCGGCTGCCCGCGCGCCCGCGGCGAAGGGCGCCTCCACCTCCCGGACGTAGGCGCCGCCGTCGTCGAAGCCGGTGTTGTTCGGCTCGTTCCACGGTGAGTAGTAGACGATCCCGGGGGCCAGCTCGCGGAGCCCGGCGACGATCTCGCGCGCCCAGCCCTCCCACGTACCGGCCTCGACGGCAGACCGCTCCGCGTCGCCGCCCTGGCCCACCTGGACGACGAGGCTCACGTCCGTGCGCGACGCGAGCTCGGCTGCGGCAGCGAGGTCGTCGAGCGGGAGGGCGTCCCAGTCGAGGCCGTCCGGGCCCGGTGCGGCCGCCGGGTCGAGGACGAGCGCCCCGAAGTCGATCTGATACCGGTGGCTGCCGAGCGTGAAGTCGCCCGCGAGCGCGACCCCACGCAGCGGGCCGGCGCCGCCCCAGTCGGCACCGTCTGGCAGTGCGGCGAGGTCAGCCGTCAGCCCGGGCGGGCCGACCGTGTACCGCAGGCACGTGCCGACCACCTCGGCTCCGGTCGTCAGCTCGACGAGGCGCGCGTCCACCTCGTAGACCCCGGCGCGAGCGGGCGGCAGCGTGAGCGCCACGTCGCCGCCGTCCGCCGGCAGGGGCGCGTCGACCCACGCCGTGGCGACCGGGTCCGGCACGCGCGGGTCGCCGCGGACCTGGTAGCGCACGGCGTAGCGCTCGTCGGCCCCCGCCCAGGCGTCGTCGAGCCGGAGCGAGACCGCGGGCTCCTCCCCGTCGGCGAAGTACCCGTACACGCGGTCGGTCACCAGACCCGCGCCGGCTCCCACGACGGCGAGCTGGGGTGCCGAGCCTTCGTTGTACTTCACGGGCGACGACAGCGCCTGGGCCATCGTGTCCGTCCCGAGCGTCGCGAGCGCGACGGCGGCGCTGCCGTCCTCCCGGTTCTCCCCACGGACGAAGAAGTAGTACGTGCCGCCGCGCAGCACGAGGGGACTGCCCTCGGCGAGCTCGTACGACTGCTCCTCGCTCGTCGAGCGGTCCGGCCAGTACCCCGTACGCACCCCGTCCGGGGCGAACCACTCGATGCCGCGACCGTTCTCCGTGACGAGCGTCCCCGTCCCGTCCGGTCCGGCGTCCGCCCCCTCGACGCGACCGAGCCGGTACGTCGTGAGGACCGCGTCGGGAGCGTCCGGGTCCCAGCGTGCGCCGAGGCGCGCCACCTGCGTCCCAGCGGGGTCGACGACCGAGAGGTACGACGACGCCGCCTCCGCATCGGCCTCGAGGGTGACCACGGTCCCGTCCTCGTCCTGGCCGACGACCGTGCCGGGGAACCCGTCGACCGTGCCGGCGTCGTCGCCGTCCGTCGTGAGCAGGTGCATGAGGGAGCCCTCGTGGACGCCGACGGTCGCGGTCTCGCCGTGGGCACCGGCCGGGAAGAGGGCAAGACCGAAGAGGCTGAGGACCGAGCCGTCCGTCTCCGGTCCCGGCTCGATCGTCCGGCGCCACGCGAGGGTGCCGTCGGCGGTGTGCTTGAGGACGTCGCGTCGCCCGTCGAGGGTGTCGAGGAGGTAGACGGCACCCTCGGGGTCCACGACCATCTGCTCGGTACTGAAGAGCTCCGTGTCGTCGGTCGACGCGAGCGCGATGTCGAAGCCGCCGAGGAGCCGCCCGTCCGTGACGTCGTAGCGGCTCACGGTGTACGTGGTCGCCTCGTCCCACTCGAGGACGGAGGCGACGTCGCCTCTCACCTCGATGTCGAGCACGCGACCGCCGGGGACGGTGGCCACGTCGCCGACGAGGAGATCGGGCTCCACCGGGGGTAGGCCGTCGTCCGTCACCTGCGCGACGTCCGGGATCCCGCACACGGGAGCCGCACCCGAGGCGTCGACGCCGGTGGTCGTGAGCGCGACCGCGGCCGGTCCCGTGTCGTCAGGGGACGTGGGACGCAGGGCCGCGAAGACTCCGGCACCCACGAGGACCGCACCGACCGCCACGACCGCGAGCACACGTCGTCGCACCGGCGGCCTCGGACGGTCGTCGTCGCTCGCCGCACGCAGGGTCACACCGACTTTCACCCCGGTCCCCCTTCCCGACCGTTCGAGCGGGCCATAGCGTGCCCACGTGGACAAAACGAAGTATCCAGCCATACGGGTCGCAGGTCTAGGAAAGACCTACCGCATCGGCGCGTCGGGCGAGAGACCCACCACGGCGGCCGAGGCTGCCGTCAAGCGCCTGCGCCGGCCGCTGCGTCGAGCGCAGCACACGGAGTTCGACGCGCTCGACGACCTGACCTTCGACGTCCCCTGGGGGGAGGCCGTCGGGATCATCGGACGCAACGGCGCCGGCAAGTCGACGCTCCTCAAGCTGCTCACCCGCATCACCGCGCCCACGCGCGGACGCATCGAGCTCGGCGGGCGCATCGGCAGCCTCCTCGAGGTCGGCACCGGCTTCCACCCCGAGCTCACCGGTCGCGAGAACATCTACCTCAACGGCGCGCTGCTCGGCATGCACCGCAAGGAGATCGCGCGGCGGTTCGACGAGATCGTCGAGTTCTCCGGCGTCGCGAAGTTCCTCGGCACCCCCGTCAAGCGCTACTCCTCCGGCATGTACGTGCGGCTCGCCTTCGCGGTCGCTGCCCACCTCGACACGGAGATCCTCGCGATCGACGAGGTCCTCGCCGTGGGCGACGCGGAGTTCCAGACGAAGTCGCTCGCCAAGATGCGCGACGTCGCGAAGGACGGACGCACGGTCCTGTTCGTCTCCCACCAGGCGCAGACCGTCAGCGCACTGTGCTCCTCGGCCCTCTACCTCGACTCCGGCCGGCTCGTCTACCAGGGCGAGGTCTCGGGAGCGCTCGAGAGGTACCGGAACAGCTTCGAGGCGTTCGCCCTCGCCCAGACCGACCCGGAGCGCCGTCCCGGCTCCGGCGAGGTCCGCGCGCGGTCCGTGACGCTCGACTCCGACGCGTTCGACCCGAACGGGCCCAAGGGCGTCCGGATCCACCTCGACGCGAACCGCGACGCGGTCGGCCAGTACTTCGTGTCCTGTCACGTCAACGACCTCAACGGGTCCGTCGTAGCGCAGTGCGACTCGCGGCTCGTCGGCGCCTGGTTCGACCCGGCCGACGAGCACAAGGTGACGATGACGCTGCACGGCCCGTGGCTCAAGCCCGGGAGATACACGATCGACGTCTACGTGTGCAAGACCGGGATCCTCGACGCCTGGGAGGGCGCCGCCGCGTTCGAGGTGCTGCCCACCAACCCGTACCCGGAGCTCGCCGCCGACGAGGCGATGACCAAGGGCCTCGTCCTGGCCGACTTCACCTACGAGCGGAGCTGACATGGGGACCATCGTCATCACGCCACCGCGCCGCTTCTCGCTGCCCGGCGTCGGCGAGCTGTGGGAGGCCCGGGAGGTGCTCAACCAGTTCGGTCGGCGCGACATCATCCTGCGCTACCGCCAGACGGCGATCGGCGTCACGTGGGTGCTCCTGCAGCCCGTCGTGGCGGCGGGGATCTTCTCGGTCGTGTTCGGCCGGGTGGCGGGGCTCGACAGCGGCGGTGTGCCGTACTTCCTCTTCAGCTACATGGGCATGCTCGCGTGGAACCTCTTCGCCGGCGTCATCACGCGGGCCGCACCCTCGCTCGTGAGCAACCAGGCGCTCGTGTCGAAGGTCTTCTTCCCACGGATGCTCGTGCCGCTCTCCACGACGCTGTCCGTGCTCCTCGACTTCGTCGTCGCGCTCGGCCTCGGCATCGCGCTGCTCGTCGTCTACGGCGTGAACCCCGGGTGGCCCGTGCTCCTCCTGCCCGTGTGGGTGGTGCTCATGCTCCTGCTCGGCGCCGGGGTGGGTCTCGCCGCGTCGGCGATCATGGTGAAGTACCGCGACGTCGCGTACATCGTCCCGTGGCTCGTCCAGGTGATGCTCTTCGCGGCACCCGTCGCCTACGCGCTCGACACCGTGCCCGCGAACCTCCAGACGCTCTACTCGCTCAACCCGCTCACGTGGCTGCTCGAGGAGTTCCGGTGGTCCCTGCTCGGCACGCCCGCTCCGGAGACGTGGCAGATCGGCGCCTCCGTCGTCGTGTGCCTCGGCGTGTTCGTCGCGGGGGCGCTCGTGTTCCAGCAGCTCGAGCGGGAGTTCGCAGACGTCATCTGAGGCGACCCTGCCGATGCGTCTCGCTGGGACGAGCAGACCGTCGACGACGGTCACCGGCGTCGCCCGGCCAGCGGAGCTGCTCCCGGGAGCGACGTCCGGGCGCAGCCGGTCAAAGCCATGCCGAGGACGTCCCGTCAACGTGCCTCGCGGCACATAGGTCTCGGACACGAGCCATGAGACACGACACGCCGATCCGGGACGCGCCCGGCACCCGTGTCTCATGGACGGTCGTTCACGGACACGCGCGCGCCTCTCCTCCGACGCTCCTCGTCGAGCAGGTCGTCCATCCGTCCCTCAAGCTCGTCAGGCAGAGCGCGCGGCCACCGCGAGAGCTCATCGACAATCTGCTCATAAGTGAGGTCTCCGGCTGCGAAACGCAGGGTGATCTCGTGCGGATCGCGGCCGTCTTGCCCGGGCTGGCCCTGCTTGATGGCGGCGTACGGAGCGTAGTAGGCCGCGCCGCCAGCGCGATGGCCGAGGCGATGGGCCCGCCTGCTGGATCGACAAAAATCGGATCTGGTCGATGCATCGACTATCTCACCAACCCAGGGTTGGCGAAGTTCAGGGTGAAGAACATGGCCGTCTCAACATCGAGCCACTACTGTTCGGATTGTTTGGCGCAGCGGGACAGCTGCCCGCCCGGAGTTGTATGCGAGTTATGTCTTCGAAGGGGTCGATGTGAGGTTCGTTCGGTCGCGAGTTGTTCCTGCTTTTGTCGCCGCGTCAGCGATGTTGCTCATGGATCTTCTCGCCGGACCGGTCCCTGCCGCGGAGGCAGGATGGTCGTCCCTGGATAATCCGACCGGCGTGGCCGTCTTGAACGATGAGGTCTTTGTGGGCTTCTCGGTGGCTGATGACGCCTTCCTTGCAGCCAACGGAGTCGCCAACATTCCCGTCGCGACCGCTCCTGCCGCGGCAGGAGTCGCTGGAATTTCCGTCACCATGGGTCAAACGGCACTCAACACAGGGGCCGCCGTCGCCGGTGTTGGCATGTTCGGTTGGCTACCCGGATGGTTGCACATCGGCGACACGCCAGCAGGCCTAGCTCCAGGTCCTGGGATCGGTCCTGGCTGGGATAAATTGCCCGCCTATGCATACACATCGGGTATGTACGGGAAGATCTACTCTGTGGACTCCGTGACAGTTTCCGCGGACCGGCACCAGGTGACGGTTGTTGAGACCGTCACTCATCAGCCTGGGTACCAGCAGGCGGCGGCGTGGAAGATGCGCTTCGGTTGCGCCGCGACCATCGATCGCCCAGCCAACTTCGAGGTCGGCGGGGATAGCACGTCGATTGGCTGGTCAGGCGCTCTCACCGGGACAGTCACCAGCACGTACGACTGCGGACCGTACAACGTCATCGTGGGCGGCACGGTGGGATACAGCCTGCTCAATAGCCCTCCGTATCCGAGCGAATATCACGCAAGATGGCTGCCACCCTATGCGGTAGGCGCACCCACCGGCACACCTGCTGGCACGGGCGCGTACGGCCGCTCGGTGACGTGTTCGAACGGTCAGACGTACACGTCGTCGACTTCCGCAACCGTGGCGCAGTCTGGCGACATCCAGCTCCCAGCGCTGAACTGCCCCGCGGGCTCGGTCGTTGTGACCTTCGAGTCGATCTGGACGCCTCTCGGCGGCGGGCCGCAGATCGTCACGCCATCAACCGCGACACCCGCCTGGGTGCGGGACATCCCGACTGAGTACCCGAACTGCTTGAACGAGACGTGCCTGCTCCAGCTGTTCGAGAAGACCTCCTCGACCGAGTCAACCACCTGCGGACCGCTCGCCACGCTCTGCGCCGAGTGGTACATCAGCCCCACCCGCGCCCTCGACTATGAGTGCCACTGGGGCCCATACACGGTCGCCCTCAGCGCGTGCGCGGTCTTCCGGGACCCGGGGCAGGTCTTGCCGAACGCCGAGGCCGGCGCCGATGGCACCGTCGAGATCACCGAGTGGCCCTCCCTCGAGCTCGACACCGGCCTCGTTGCGACCCTTCGCTCGAAGTTGATCCGCCGCTACGACAACGACACGGACACTGCCTGCAAGGCGCTCGCCGAGGCTGTCCGGGCCGACCGGGCGGCCACCGCGCTCGTCACCGTTCCCGACATAAATGAGGTCTGCGGGAACGGTGGCGGTCTGCAGCCCGCCCTGCAGTGGGTCGCAGACAGCGACGGCGTCGACCTGGCCATCACTGCCCTGGTCCATGCCTCAACGCTGGGCAAGAAGCTCGACACCTTCACGCCTGACTGCGACGAGATCAACTCCACAGGCCAATGCCTGGAGTGGGCCTCCGACTCCAGCGACGACCTCCCCACCCCCGAACCAGAACCCGAGCCCGCCCCAGCCGGTGCGGGAGGCTTCGTACCACCACCTGCCAACTGCCTCAGCCCCACCCAGCGCGACGCCCTGATCAACCAGCTGCCAATAGAAAAGCACCACATGGCCACCAGGTTCGCCCTCTACGGGCAGACCTTTCAAGACATCCTCGACGACTACAACCTGAACCTAGACGTGGTGGATGAGGCCGGAGTATGGAACCTGGTCCCGATGGCTCACCGAGGCCGGCACCCGAAGGAGTACCACGACTGGGTCATGACCAACTTCGAGAATGCCGCTATTCAAGCTGGCGCAGGGAACACACAGGCGTTCATCGACCTGTTCACCACGTGGGTCGTCGACACTGTGAAGGCCGACCCGACGATCGTGCGACTCTCCTACTGGAAGTGCTACCGATGACCAGCTACTACACCGCCTCAGCGTTCTTCCACCCCACCGACGGCTCCTACAGCGCGTTCACCGCGGGCGGGCGCATCTTCAAAGAGCGCCTCCACAAAGACGGAACCTTCGTCGACCCACCCGTGACCGAGTGGAACTGGCGTCGGGCCGGACCCGCCCCGGACTGGCCCGGGACGTTGGTGCGCCTGTTCAGCGTGCGCATGGCAGACATCGTCCAGTCCCACCTGGGCGAGCTCGACGCCGTGCAATGGATGCCGGCCGTCGTCACCAGCACCGACGGGCAGCGCGGCGACTACCGCATCGCCCACTTCACCGAACGGCCCGACGTCCTCGACCCCGACGCGTCCACCTTCGGACCCAACGGCCAACCCATCCGCTGGGTCCTGTCCGCCCGCAAGATCGCCGGCCGACACTTCTTCCCCTCCCACGACTACGGCCGCAACGTCATCATCAGCGCCACCCTGCGCACCGCCCTCCTCGACGCCAAACTCACCGGCCTCGACATCGACCCCGTCCGCCTCGTCGACTGAACCCACATCCGAGACGATCAACCGTCTGAGTCGCCCACCTAGACTCCCCGGCGCGGAGCTCGACGACACACCGCACGGTGGAGATCGGGAGCCACCGGCGCCCCTGTCCTCGCGCACCTCCAAGGTCGTGGATCGTCCTCTGCAAGGGGCTTGAGGTGTACCGTCTGGTGCGGTGGATGTGTCGTGCCTCGACTGAGCGGTAGCCCCTTGCGGAAGCAAGAGGTGTAACGCTAGGTTGAGGTTGGATAGAAGATCTGCACCTAAGGCCTGACCGCAGCAGCGGTCGGGCCTTCGTCATACCGGGCTAGAGCTCGCCCCAACCGAGCGTCTGGTCCGCGCTCGTTCAGCACACCCTCCTCAGCCGTCAGGACAGTATGAGCATTGCGTCCCTCGAAAAATCGAGTTAGTGTGACCGCAGTGGGGGATGAATACACCCTCAGACAGGAAGCCCTCGTTCACGGGGGCTTTTTTTGCGCCGTTTTCCAACGGATCTCCCCACCCCGCAGAGCCGCCAACGGGGCCGGCCTGTCACACTGTCACACCTATGGCACTGATCCGCGTCTATGAGCTCGCCAAGGAAATCGGCGTCCCATCCCTCACGGTGATGGAGGCGGCCAGAGTGCTCGGCTACCCTCAACGGTCAGCCTCCCAGCCCTTGGACCCCCCGCTGGTCCGAGAGCTGCGCACACAGCTTCAACCGGACGCGCCCCTTCCCCCGCCGCGCCCGACACCTCCTCCACCCCAACCTCCCCGCTGCAAGCTGCCGTCAGATCTCCTGACCGCGGTCGAGGCGGCGCGACACCTCGACGTGCAGCCGGCGACGATCAGGAAGTGGGTGACTCGTGGCTACCTCCAACGCTCAGGCACCCGCGGCACCGCTGCCCTCTACATGCGCGAGGAGGTCGAACGTGCCGGCCGAGAGATCCACCTTCGAACGCAGCGTGTGCAGGAACCGCGGGCCGCCCCTCGATACCAGCGCCCGATCACCGCCCTCGAGGCATCGCGACTAGTCGGTGTGAGCCCGTCCACGATCCGCATGTGGGTCAAACGAGGCCACCTCTCCCCCACCGGGAGAGACGGTAACAAGCATCTCTTCGACTCACTGCACGTCCTGCGTGCGGCACGCCGATAGTCCAACTTCACACCAACCAGCAGGCCCGCTCCGGCGGGCCTTTTTTGTGCCCGAAAACAGAGCGGCAGCCGAACGATCCGCCCGGGCATCGGCACAGTGAGCGACGGTCGCTCACTCGACCTGGAGAAACCATGAAACGCGCACCACTCATCGCAGCGTCCATCCCCCTCCTCCTCGCAGCACATACCGGGATCTCTCTCGAAAGCGTCCTCAGCCTGATCCTCTTCGTGGCAGCAGCGGCGCTGATCATCACCATGGCCATCAAGGTCCTGTTCCGGACCTTCGTGCTGCGTACGCCACGAGAGCGCACTGACGTGATCAAGCTGATCGAGGCGCTGTTCTCGCGTCAGCGATGAACGACTTGCGAGGCACAGCTCGACAGCGAAGCCCTGCCCAAATACGTCTCGTAACCCATGGGTTGCAAGACGTCTCGTGGCGGCCGTCGTCAGAGGCTGTGAGGCTCGATCTTCTTCGGCTCCGGTGTTCTCTTTGGTGACACGCGCGCTAGCCGTCGAGTGGCAGGTGATAGACGAGCTCGGTTCTCCTCGACGTAACGGGCGGTGCGAGGGGCATCGATCTTTCCCAGCTCTCTGAGCGCGATCCCGACCGAGGTCTGCACGAAGTGCTCGTGATCGTCGAGCAGCATGTCGACCAGGAGGAACGGGTCCTCCAGATCTCGTGCCCTGATGAGCCAGAAGGCGGCCGTGATCGCTGTGCGGCGCTCCATCGGGCGGGCCGAGCGCGCCAGATCCAGGAGCGGGTCGCGCGGGCGCGTCAGGAGGTAGTCCCCGACGACGCGCGGTGCTGCGCGGTCGACCAGGCACCAGGAGTCGATGTGCGCGTGCTCGTCGAGGTACATCGCGTAGATGGCTGCACGGTCGGGCTCGTCCCGGCCTCGTCGACGAGCCCGGAAGTCCAGGATGCTGACCGCGGTCAGGCGTCCCTCGTACCACGGGCTGCGCAGCAGTGCTTGGACCTCGTCGAGGTCCATCTCGGACGAGGCCTTCGCGAGGTCGAACACGTCCTTCATCCGCACGCCGATGACCTGGTCGGCGGGGATGCGTCGCGCGGTGCTTGATCGGTTGTCCGGGGTCGCCATCGTCTGCAGGATCGAGAGCGCATCCTGGGCGTTGCCGGCTCGGAGCCCACCATGCGGACTTGCCGCAGTCGCGCGCGTGCCGTCGCTGGAGCGGTGCGGCTCGCTCATGAGCCCTCCGTGAGGTGGTGCGCCCGCAGCTCGTCCTGGTAGTCACCGATCTCGTCGGGGCCGCCCTGCCATGCGGCGAAGCGCGGTTCGGTCGATTCCGTGGTGGGGTCGAGCAGGTGACCGACCCGTGCCAGCTCGAACAGCAGCGGCACGAGCTGGATGCCTGCTTCCGTCAGTGAGTAACGACCAACCTTGCCCCGCGGCGCGGCCTCCTTGGTGAGCAGGCCGATCGACACAAGGTGCTGGAGCCGGCGAGAGAGCATCGGTGGGCTGATGCCTTCGCCTGACCGCGTGAGCAGCTCACGGAAGCTGCGCCGGTCGCAGAACGCGACATCGCGCAGGATCACCAGGCTCCACGCATCTCCCAGAAGCTCCACGCCTCGATTGATCGGGCACCGCGAACGCGGCTCGGCTAGTGCCACGACTCTCCTCTCCAGAAGTGATTGCGAATCACTACTACCAAGAATACAGTTCCCCGTGTCAAGTAGTTACATTTCGCAACCACTTCACCAGGAGGTCAGATGTCGACGCAGCGCAAGGTGATCGCCAACATCGTCGTCACATTGGACGGCCGAACCACGGGGCCCGGCGGCCCGGCCGACATGAGCCCCATCGCCAGGCACGGCGTGAGCGAGCAGGCTCGAGACGCACTAGTACAGATGACGTCAGCCACCACGGTCCTGCTCGGCCGGGTCAACTACGAAGGTTTCCACGGCTACTGGCCGCACGTAGCCCACGACCCGGCGGCGGACCCGAGGGACCACGCCTTCGCCACGTGGCTCGAGACGGTCGACAAGATCGTCTTCAGCACGAACGAGGGCGACCTGGCATGGACCGGGTCTCAGCATGCCCAGGGCAGTCCGACCGAAGTCGTCCGGTCGCTGCAACAGACCGGCGAGGGGGACATCCGCATCCTGAGCAGCCAGTCAATCATCCGTCAGCTGCTCGACGCCGATCTCGTGGACACCCTCGAGATCACCCATGCACCCGAGATCATGGGCAGCGGACCGACGCTCTTCGACACGGTCCGCGCACGCTCCCGCTGGGTGATCGAATCCGCAGAGGCCACAGACTCGGGCGCCGTCAGGGCGACGTACACCCGCACCCGATCACCGGAGACGAACGCTCTCGGCTCACCCGCCGCACGCCACCGATCCTTCGCCCAGCGGTTCGGCCACACGATCGCCGCCACCACCGACTGGGAAGCCCGGTCCCCCGTCCCCGAGTGGCAAGCGCGCGACGTCGTCGAGCACCTCCTGGACTGGTTCCCGCCGGCGCTGACGGCATGGACAGGCATCACCCTCCCCCCAGCCGAAGAAGGCGACCTCGCCGAGCGCTGGTCAGCACGCAGCCACGCGGTCCAAGAGCTGCTCGACGACACAACCGCCAACACCACCGTCGCCGACGGCCCTTTCGCAGGCTCGACGGTCGCGAACACGATCGACCGGGTCTACACCGCCGACGTCTTCATGCACACCTGGGACCTCGCACGCTCCTCCAAGCTCGACCCGCACCTCGAGCCCGAGTTCGCGGCGGAACTTCTCGCCGGACTCCGATCGATGGAGTCGGTACTGCGGTCCTCCGGTCAGTACGGCTCCGCAATCGAGACCTCCAGCCCCGACCCCGTGGATCAGCTCATGGCCTTCATCGGTCGCACCCCCTAGCGGGCACACCACGAACAGCTCGACGAGACGTCTCGTAACCCATGGGTTGCGAGGCGTCTCGTCGACCGATTCCCGCGGACAGGTCGCCCGGCGGGCGTCTTTGGGCGATCGGCGGCTCTCAACTGAGCCTCTTGACGTCGTCATGGCGACGCTCTTATTGTGCATTGATCATGACCAATGAGGGGGCGACGTGTGGTTTGACGGTGGGAACGTGTGCGTGAGCGTCACGGCCGGTTACGTGTGCGTCTCGTGGGTGACTGCGGTGATCTATCTCGGGGCGGTGGCGTTGGTCCTGGCGGCCGTGTTGGGCGTGCTGGTCTGGGATGCGCGTCGTACTCCGACGCCGTCCCAGGCGGCGTCGAGGGCGAACCGGCACGCGACCTTGGCTTCCGTGGTGGGCGTAGTCGTGATGGCGTCGATCCTGACGTGGATGATCGGGGGCTCGGTGCTGGGTGTTGTGCCCTGGCGGGATGGACGGGTCCTGGCCCTGTTGCCCGCCCTGGCCGGGGTCTCGTTGTTGGTTGCGCAAGCGATCGGTCAGCTGACCTGGCCACAGCCGTCGGGGGTCGTCCGCGAAGCCGAGCTGACGCGCCGGGCGGTTGCCGACGTCGCTCCCGCCTGGCCGCGGCGGCTCGTGTTCGCCTGGGCCGGCACCGGGGTGCTCCTGCTCGTGATCTTCGGACTGGTCGCCGATGGCCCCCGGACCATGATCAGACGGGCAGGCCAGTACACGCAGGCGATCGGCCCGTACCCGGGCTGGTACTACGGAGTGCTCATAGGTTCAGTCATGGTGATCACGGTCGTGGCGACCGAGCTCGTGCTGCGGTTGATAGCCCTGCGGCCTGCGGTCGTCGGGGTCTCCGCCGAGTGGGACCTGCACCTGCGGCGCCGCTCAGCGAAGCACGTCACCCGAGGCGTGCAACTCGTGCTTGCACTCACGACGGCGGGTGTCCTGTACGCCGCCGGACGAGTGCATCAGTCGTTGGGGCCTTGGTGGATCGAGGGCGACGCGGGCGGCCACGTCGCGTTCGGGTCGCCTGCCCAGCAGTACCTCGGTACTGGACTCGTGATGCTGGCCGTCGTCGTCCTCGTGATGGGCCTGGTCTTCACCGTCGTCCCGGTGCGCAGGCGACAGCGGAACCGGACTGCCCCCTTCGCCGTGGCGGTTGCGTCGTGAGGATTGCCGTCGACCTGAGCTCCACCACACCGCACTACGAGCAGATCCGCGCCCAGGTTGGCGCGCTGATCACCGCGGGCGCGCTGAGCGAAGGCGACCGACTGCCCACCGTGCGCACGTTGGCCGCCGACCTCGGAATCGCAGCAGGCACCGTCGCTCGCGCGTACCGCGAGCTCGAGGCCGCCGGCCACGTCACCACACGCCGACGCTTCGGCACCGTCGTGACAGCACCGACGCGTGCAGCTGGCCGGTCCCAGGACATCGCTCGTCACCTCGTCGCCACCGCCCGCACCGAAGGCATCAGCGACTCCGACGTCCTGGACCTCGTCCGGTCCGCCCTCCTAGCGGAGGCCTCCGCACATGCCCCTAGCGCCGTCCTGCAACCCTAGGGTTGCAAGACGTCTCGTCGGTGCAGTCGACGACGTCGGAGAAACAGCGAGGCGCTCATGACCCGCGTGTCTCGTACCTATGTCTCGCAAGTGAACTGTACTTCCTATGTCATGAACCTGGGTTGCGAGACATTATGACGACGTCGAGCGGGAAGCTCATCGGCTACGCGCGAGTCTCGACCCGTCACCAGAGCACCGACCGCCAGGTGGTCGACCTCGCCGCGGCCGGCGCGCGCCGCGACGACCTCTACGTCGACCACGGCGTCAGCGGAGCTCGAGCACGCCGCCCAGAATTCGACCGGGCACTCGACGCGCTCCACGCCGGCGACACCCTCGTCATCACGACCCTCGACCACCTCGGACGCTCGACCGCGAACATGCTCACCCTCGCCGACGACCTCCGCGCCCGAGGAGCAGCCCTGCGGGTGCTCAACCTCGGCGGAGCGAGCATGGACACCTCCACCGCGACCGGCGCCATGATCTTCACCGTCATGGCCGCCCTCGCCCAGATGGAGCTCGAGATCAAACGAGCGAGTGAGCGACTCCGTCACCAAACGCCGCGCCGCCGGCACAGACCTCGGTGGCCGCCGACCCCAGTACACCGACAGCCAGATCCACAACGCCCACCGACTCATCACCGCCGGCGAGCCCGCCAGCCAAGTCGCCCGCGACCTCGGCATGTCCCGCGCGACGCTGTACAGGCGCATCGGGGCTCTTCAATAGACCGGTCGAGGCACTGCGCCTACGAGCGATCGCTCTGGTACGCAATCATGAGCACATGACTCCTCTCCAGATCGCCCTCCTCGGCATCAGCGCCACGATTCTCGGAGCTGCGATAACGGTGTGGGTGACCCGGAAGTACGGCAACCGTCGCGGACGGCTGCTCTTCACCTGGGAAGTTCTCCCGCTGCTAGAGCAAGAGTCGAGCGAGGAACTTCTCGAGGTCCACTACAAGGACTTTCCTGTTCCGAAGGCGCACCTCGTGACCCTTCAACTGGTCAACATCGGATCAGTCGACATCTCTAGCGACAGGTTCGATGCAGGTGCAGGGCTCGCCGTAGGGCTAGCCGGCTGCACGTTCTACGGCGCTCTACGCTCCTCGCACCCCAACTACGTCATGTTCCAGGCGGTGGGCACGGTCTCGGCGACCGTGTCGTTCCTCCCCTCCCTGTTGAAGAAGGGACAGTCCCGTGAGGTCACCCTGGTTGTCGCAAACGCGCCAGATGTCGAGATCCTGCGGGATCCACTCGTCAACGTGGACATCGTCGAACGCTCCGGCGCCGACGTTCTCGCATCAGTTATCCGCCAGACCGCCGAAGCCACTCTTCCGTTCGGCCTCGGACACTTGCTCCACACGGCCCGCGATGCGATCGGTCGTCGCTGAACGGGGCATAGCTGTCGTCCCGCCGCGGTGCGCTCAGGGTTGCTGAGTACGGTGAGGATCGGCGCACCGCCGCGCGGAACCACCATAGAGATGAGGACATGTGTCTGATCTTCTCCAGCCGATGTTGTCGACTCCGAGCCTTCGGGCTCTTCGGGTCCTTGAGTACGTATATGACTCTCCAGAGCGGTCGGCGTCTCGGGAGACGTCCACACGCGCACTCGAGGATGACCTCGGCCGTGATGGGGTACAGAACGCGATCCGAGACCTCGTGGAAGGCAGGCTCGTGAACTCGGAGCGCAGTCTGGCCGGGTTCAGCGGTGCCTACATCACGTCGGCCGGAGAGGACGTCGTGGAACGAGTCCGCCGCGCTCGCGACTCTGCGGCCCGACGAAACGGCGCCCTTCGTGACGGTCTTCTGAGCTGGATCTACAGCCAGGGGATCGACAGGCCTACCTATCTCGATCGCTTCCTCGAATCAGAGCACAACCAGTTCCACGGTGCTCCGTTTCAGAAGCGCGAACTTCAGAGCGCGTCTCGATGGCTCCGAGAGAAGGGCTACATCCGGGGTGAAGGTTCGAACGGTGCGGGCATCCCGCGACCGCAGATCACGGCTGAGGGGATTGAGATCGTGGAGCACGATGCAAGCGTGAATGATTCCTCCAGGTCCGTACCCCACCAGACTTTCAACACTGAGATCCATGGCTCCTCCGGGAACTTCGCGTTGGGTAGCAGGGACGTCAACCAGAGCAACTCTGTCACCAGCGGCGCCGCTGAGGCCGTAGCTCAGACACTGGCCGCGGTGCGCCAGGTACTCGACGTGCTCGTCGCTCAAGGAGCTGACCGCGGGGAGCTGGAGAGAGAACTCGATGCCGCAGAAGCAACCGACGTGAATGCCGACCCGGGGCTTGTGCGAGACATCCTCACGAGAATCAGAGGGGTGTTCGCCTCCGGAACCGCTGGCGCAATTGGTGGGGCGCTGGTCGCGCCGATCGAGCAGGCTCTGGCTCAACTTCCGGGGTAGATCGTGGGCTGGCGGTGCCTCACGACCGCACGCCAGGGCACCTAGATCGATCGGATGAGTGCGGGGTCGACCGTGCGCACGTTGTTCACGGCGCGGCTCACCAGGTGCGTGGTCACAGTGGCGGCGATCGCCTGCGAGCTTGCGTCGATCATCGCCACCATCGCCTTCGGGTCCTCGAGCTTCTCGGGGTGGAGCCACTCGTCCCACACGTCGTGCTCGAGGAACACCGGCATCCGGTCGTGCACCTCACCGGAGGCGTCGCGGGCCTCGCGCGTGATGATCGTGAACGACAGCGTCCACTCCCCCGTGGCGGGTCCTTGCGCGGGGCGTACAGGCCGGCGGCCGCCAGGAGCTCGTCGCCAGCGTGGATGAACTGGGGCTGCTTACCGTCCGGCAGCGCCTCCCACTCGTAGTACCCGATCATCGGCACGAACGCCCGGGCGCCGGCGAACGCCGAGTGGAACATGCCATTCATAGCCGCGTTCACGTTTCAACTGGGGCGCGCGCGGTCTCGGCCACGAAATCAGCCACGCGCTGCGCGGGCCTCGTCCTGGGCGGCACGCACCTGGACTGGGCCCTCCTCGTTGATCCGGGCGTCACGAGCGCTCTGCTCAACGGCGTCGGCCCCTGAGCCGCTCGACCTGCTCGGTCAGTCGGCCGACCTCCTCACTGAGCAGGTGGGCGGCGGTCGTCGCGTGCTCGGTGCGCGCCGCGAACTGCGGCACGAGCGGAGTCGTCACCTCGAGCGCAGCCGGTCGACCATGAGGTCCGCCTCGTCGAGCACTTCGCCTGCCGCCCAGGCCATGTCGCGCTTGGACTGGGTGATGAGGCGCAGCACGTCAGCATCGACGAGCCGCTCGATGGTCGCGTACGCACGCGCCTGGGACGCACCGGTCAGGCGCGCGACGTCGTGTGCATCGACGATCGGGTGGCTCGGCAGGAGCAGCAGCAGCGCTGCCGCCGCGGACCCGCCGCGCGGGTGCACGCGCTCTCGCCACTGCTCTGGCAGGGCGATCAGACGCTGAGCGGAGACCGATGCTTCCTCGGTCGCCCGCGCAGTGGCGTCGGCCAGGTACGCCGCGAACTTCTCGACGTCTCCGCTGCGGTAGCTGTTGACAAGCGCGAAGTAGTGCTCGCGGTCGGCGACGATCGCCGACGCCACCGGCACAGCCATCCGGGTGGTGACGCCCCGGTAGCGCCAGACGCCGTTGATGAGCGAGCGTCCAACTCGTCCGTTGCCGTCGGTGAACGGGTGGATGGACTCGAACTGGGCGTGGGCGACGGCGGACTGCAGGACCGGGTCGATGTCGGCGCGGCGCATGAAGGTGACCAGGTCGTCCATGAGCGCTGGGACGCGCTCGTGCGACGGTGGGACGCGCACGGCGCCCGCGGGCGATCGGTTGGAGCCGCCGATCCAGTTCTGGACGGCGCGCAGCCGGCCGGCGGACCACTTCTCCTGGGGGTCGTCGGCCATCAGCGGCCGGTGCGCGGCGAGGATGTCGTCGAGGCCCACACCGTCAGCGGCGCGGGTCACGAGCAGGCTGAGCCCGTCGATCGCGCCCTTGACCGTCCGCGCCGTCCTGGGCGCGCTGATCCCGTGCTGCGCCCGGGCCAGCTGGTCGACGGTGGTGAGCTCCTCCTCGATCCGGGAGGATGCGATGGCTTCGGTGCGCAGGAGAAAGGGCTCGAGGGTGGCGAGCTGGTCGGCGTAGGTGCGCTCGAGGACGCCGATGCCGACCTGAGCGGCCCGGCTGGCTTCCAAGAGGTCTGGAGAGGCGGTCAGCGGCAGGTCGGCGATCATCGGCGGGATGGAAGCGGTGTACTCGCTGATCTCGGAGCGGCGACCGTTGCTGGACGTCCAGGGCAGGACCTCGTGGTCGTGCGGCTGAAGGCCCGTCGCGGCGCCGTGCAGCGTCACGACGGGCTCGGCGCACACGAAGAATGGTGAGTCATGGTTGCTCCTAACCGAGAACATCAACCTTGCTATTCTCGCTTGTTCCTAGAAGCGAGAGCAACGAGTGTGCTGTTCTCGCTTCCGCAGGACCCGGACCGCTCGGGCGAGGTCACGCCGGCGCGATGCCGCCCCTCAGCGTCCGGACCGCGAGCCGCCCCGCCTCGTGCGGTGGCATCGCGCCCCGCACCGCCTGCTCTGCGGCGCAGTAGAGCACCGAGTAGTAGACCCCCAGCAACCAGTCGGCCGGGACGCCGGGATCGAGCGATCCCTCGGCCTGGCCGCGTCGGATGAGGGCGAGGGTGGCGTCGTCCTCGCCGCCCACCAGGTCCTCGGCGAGCGGGTGGTCGGAGAACCGCGACGGGTCGGTCCAGACGAACAGCACCCAGTCGCCGCGCTGGACCAGCCCTTCGAGCTGGCTCATGAGCTGGTCCAGGACGGGCGGCTCAGGCAGGCCGCGGGATCCGTCGTCGCACGGCCCGGCCTCTCCGAAGACCTCGAGAGCCGTGCGGACACAGGCGTCGAGCAGGGCCGGGCGGTCCGAGAAGTAGCGGTGCAGGGTGCTGCGGCTCACCCCGGCCTGCTCCGCGACGGCGCTCAGCGGGGCGGCGAAGTCACGCGCCCACGTGCGCACCGCGGCATCGATGATGGCCCGCCGGGTGCGTCGTCGGACAGGGGTGTCCTGGTCGGGCGCGGCCTCGAGCCCCTCCGCGCCGGACGGCGGGACGACGGAGCCGGGGTCCGGGTCGGGCTCGACCACCGGAGCAGGAGAGGACGGCATACGCCGCAGCATAGATCATCGCGACGTCAGCGACCGAAAAAGGGTCTTGTCAGCCTCAAAGTGCGACAGTATTGTCGCATCATGGCTGCCGACACCGGCGTCGCGACCACCCCCGACGCCACCGGCCCGTCCGATGCTCCGCCCCGGTGGCGGCTGCTCATGGCGTACGTCCGCCCGCACCGCGTCACGTTCGCCGTGGCCACCGCGCTCGGCCTCGTCGCCACGGCGACCGAGCTCATCAGCCCGCTGGTCACGCGGTCGGTGCTGGAGGGCCTCGAGACCGGCGAGTCCCTGACCGGTCCGGTCACGCTCCTGGTGTGCGTGCTGGTCGTCGGCACCGCCATCGGCTACGTCCAGACCGTGCTGCTCGGGACGATGGCCGAGCGCATCGTCCGCGGCGCCCGTCGCGCCATGCTCGGGCGGGTGCTCGGCGCCCGGTCCGACGCGATGTCCGGCCGCACCGGCGGGGAGATGGTGTCACGGGTCACGTCCGACACGACCCTCATCCGTGAGGCTGCGACGAGCAGCCTGGCCTACCTCGTCAACGGAGCGGTCTCGCTGGTCGGCACGCTCGTGCTCATGGCCTACCTCGACCTCGTGCTGCTCGCTGCGACGGTCGTGGTGATCGCGGTCGGCGCGGCCCTGGCGATGGCGCTCATGCCGATGCTCGCGCGCCTGCAGCAGGAGGTGCAGGAGGAGCTCGGCCAGCTCGGCGGCCGGCTGGACGGCGTCGCCCGCGCGCTCCGGACGGTCAAGGCCAGCCGCGCCGAGCCACGCGAGCTGGACCGCCTCGGAGGTCACGTCGACCGTGCGGCCCAGCTGGGTGTGCGTGCCGTGCGCATCGAGGCCGCCGCGTGGACCCTGACCGGAGTGGCGATCAACCTCGTGGTGCTGGTCGTCCTCGGCTTCGGCGCCTACCGCGTCACCACCGGGGCGCTCGACGTACCCACCCTCGTCGCCTTCCTGCTCTATGTCTTCGGCCTCATGTGGCCGGTGATGATGCTGACGATGAGCGTGACCTCCCTGCAGTCGGGCCTCGCGGCGGCGGTCCGGATCGAGGAGGTCACGTCCCTGCCGCAGGAGACCGACGCTCCCGGTGCGAGCGCCGCACCGCTGGGCGGGCTCTCCGACGCCGGCCCGGTGCTCGTCGTCGACGACGTCCACTTCCGCTACGGCCCCGAGGGCCCAGCCGCACTCAGCGGCGTCACGTTCGACGTCCCGCGTCGCGGTCACACCGCGCTCATCGGCCCGTCGGGCGCAGGCAAGACGACGGTGCTCTCCCTCCTGCTCAAGTTCCTGCACCCAGCCGAGGGGCAGGTGCTCCTCGACGGCGCGCCCTACCGCGTGTGGACCTCCGACGCTGTGCGCCGGCGGATCGGCTACGTCGAGCAGGACACCCCGATCGTGCCGGGCACCGTCCGGGAGAACATCGTGCACGCAGCCCCCGACGCGGACGACGCACGCGTGTGGGACGCGCTCGAGACCGTGCGCCTCGCCGACAAGGTGCGCACGCTGCCCGAGGGCCTCGACACCGAGGTCACGGCCGGGCAGCTGTCCGGCGGTGAGCGCCAGCGTGTGGCGATCGCCCGGGCGCTGGTCGCGCGCCCCGACGTGCTCCTGCTCGACGAGGCCACCGCACAGCTCGACGCGCTGACCGAGGCGGCGGTCACCGCCGGCATCCGTGAGCTCGCCGGTGCCGGCGCGGTCGTCTCCATCGCGCACCGGCTCTCGACCGTCATGGACGCCGACCAGATCGTGGTGCTCGACGCCGGCAGGGTGCGCGCCACCGGTACCCACACCGAGCTGCTCGCCTCCGACGAGCTGTACGCGGACCTCGTCGCCGCGCTGCGGATCGGTCCGGCGCCGGTCGGCTGAACGGCTGAGCGGCTGGACAGCTCAGGGCAACCGGTCGCCCGAGCGCAGGTCCAGCGGGTTGCTCACGACGCGCAGCCACCGGTCCGGGTGGCGGTGGACGAACCCGAGCGCGGCCGTGAGCCGCGGATGACGGTAGGCAGCCCGCCACCGCCGGATCTCCTCCCCCAGGTCGACCCGACCGGCGTGGCCGGACACGAGCCGCTTGCGCTCCATCTGCTCTGCCGTCCGCACCCAGCTGAGGTGGATGATCCCCTCGTCGGGCGTCACGACGTCGTGGACCACCGCGTCCGCCGGGTGCGCCGGGTCGGTGCTCGTCGCCGCGAAGTCGACACGGAGGTGCGGCACGTCGGCCTGGCGGCAGTGCGACAGGCGTGTCCCCGCCCGGACGGCGATCGCGCCGGGATACTCGGCGCGGACGCCACCGAACCGCCGACGGCGCTCCAGCACCCGGTCCGAGCCCGCCCCCGCCCGCTGGTACCACCACCGCGACGGGTAGTGCAGCGCGTCGAAGCCCTCCGCGTCAGCACGCTTGAGGCTCATGAGAAAGCGCTCGGGCGAGCCGAGCACCTCGTCGGTGTCCAGCTGGACGACCCAGTCCGCACCCTCGCTCGCCGCATCGAGCGCGCACTGGCGCTGCTCGGTCTCCCTGTCGAGCGCGAACCGGTCCGGCGCCGACCAGCGCCCCGGGAGCGGGACGATCTTGCCTCCCGGGTCGCACGCCTCGAGCCGCCGCAACGCCTCGGGCACCTCGAGCTCGTGCCCGCTCCACGACAGGTTCTCCTCGTCGTAGCTCACCACGAGGCGGTCGACGAACGGGTAGTACGACTCGACGCTCTCCGCAGTCCACGCGGGGTCGCCAGCGAGCACGTACGCGTTGATCCTCACCGCCCCAGTATCGAACCGCGACACAGCAGGTGACCATGGACGACCGGGGTGATCTGGACGAATCACCCCGGCCAGCATCCCTCACCCCCTGTCGCGAGGCGGCCCCTCCTGGCTACGGTGAGGAGCGCACGGCACGGATGGAACGACGACCGCCGACGAAGACGGGCCCCACGACATGACCTCGACCGAACCGCTCGCCCAGGACGCGCCCCGGCGCAGCGGACGCCGGCACGTGCACCTCATCACACCGGGAGACCACTACTCCCCGCGCACGGGCAGCGCCATCCCCAGCGTCGTCCACGGACTGTGCAGCAACGCCGACCCGGGCAGCCCCCGTCCCGCCGTCCTCGTCTCCCGCGGCACGTACCCCGACAGGTACCCGAGCGCCGACATCATCGAGTACGAGCTCGTCGAGCGCCGCCCGCGCGACCGGTACGTCGACGCCGCACGCGGGCTCCTGGGCCGCCCCCGCGCCGGCGCTCAACGACCCGTCCGGCCCGCGCTCGCGGACCAGTCCTCGTGGGAGAGCGCCGTCGTCGTCGCGCACAACCTGCCGCCCGCCGTCGCCCTCGTCGACGCCGACCACCACGCCCCGGTGCTCTACGCGCACAACCACCTCCTGCGGTCGTACACACCACGCGAGGCCGGGGCCGCGCTCGGGTCCGTCGCGCTCGTGGTCGCCGTGAGCGAGTCGCTCGCCGACCAGATCCGCCCCCACCTGCCCGCCTCGATGCGTGAGCGCGTGCGCGTCGTCCACAACGCGGCCGACACTGCACTCTTCTACCCGCCACCGCCCGGCCACGAGCCGGACCGCGACCGGCTCCGCATCACGATGGCCGGCCGCGCCATCCGCGACAAGGGCGCGGACGTGCTCCTCCACGCCATCCGCCTCCTCGACCGCAAGGACATCGAGGTGTGCGTCGTCGGATCCGCCGGCTTCGACCCCTACGCACCCCTGACTCCCTACGAGCAGTCGCTGCGCCGGCTCGCCGACGGGTGCGCCTCGACCATCCGGTTCGTCCCGTCATTGCCACGTCGCGCGCTCGGCGAGCTCATGCGGGACTCCGACATCGTCGTCGTCCCGTCCCAGTGGCCCGACCCCTGCCCCCTCACCGCCCTCGAAGGCATGGCGACCGGCCTCCCGGTCATCGGTACGGACATCGGCGGGATCCCCGAGATACTCACCGGCGTCGGCGCGCTCGTGCGCCCCCAGGACCCGCGGGCGCTCGCCGACGCGATCGAGCCGCTCCTCGACGACGCCCCGCTGCGCGCCCGCCTCGGACGCGCCTCCCTGGCCCACTCCGCGCAGCTCACCTGGGGACGCCGAGCCCGGGTGCTCGACCGGCACCTCGCCGAGCTCGTGGGCGTCTGAGCGCCACCCCGCTCGTCTCCGGCGTGAGCTGCCCGGATCGACTCACACTCGTAACACACCGCGTCAGATCCAGAAACACACGGCCCCTAGCGTTGCTCCTGTCAACGATCCCCGCGGGCCGTCGACCATCACGCTTCCGCCCGCTCTCCGACGCTCCTCGTCCTCCGGGACGAGGTACCGACAAGGAGGGCCCATGGGCCTGTCTTCAGCGTATGCACTCGTAGGGAACCCACGAGAGGGCTCGCGCACCGCGAGCGCCGCCACCACCTTCCTCGCCGCCCTCGCAGGTGACCTCGACCAGTCGGTCGTCGACCTCGCGGACCTCGGTCCAGCGGTCCTCGACCCCGGCTCGACCACCGCCTCCGACGCGGTCGCCGCGATCAGCCAGGCACGCCTGCTGCTCGTCGCCAGCCCGGTCTACAAGGGCAGCTACACCGGGCTGCTCAAGGCCTTCCTCGACCGGTTCCCGCCGGGCGCCCTCGCCGGCGTCGTCGCGGTCCCCGTCATGGTCGGGGCGTCCCCGGGCCACGCGGTCTCCGCCGAGGCGTACCTGCGCCCGTTGCTCCTCGAGCTCGGGGCCACGTGCCCGGCTCCCGCGGTGTACCTGCAGGAGCAGACGCTCGTGCACGTCGGTGCGGCCGTGACCGAGGACCCCTCGGTCAAGGACCCCATAGCCACGTGGTGCGCGCAGCACGCGTGGCTCGTGCGGTCGGCGCTCGCCGGCGCACGCGTCGCCGCCTGAGGACTGCGCCTTCTCGCACCGCACGTCCTGACGACGGCTTCGCCGTCCGCGCCACCACACCAGAGACCCACGCACCAGAGCACCGTCGCCGTCTCGACCTCGCTGCCGCACCTGCGGCGCGACCGGTCGACCCCGCGACGGCGCTCCCCTCGTCGTCCCCGCAGCACCTCTCACGCCAAGGAGCCCCGCGCATGACCGCTTCTCTCGTCGCCCGCACCGCAACCGACACCACGCCCGCCAGCACCGCCCCGCCGTCCCCCGTCACCGACATCGCCGCGAACCCTGCCGCCTTCCGTGAGGGCCTCGCGCAGATGGTCACCTCGGTGAGCGTCGTGACCGCAGAGGTGGACGGGGCCCGGTACGGCTTCACCGCCAACTCGGTCACCTCGGTGTCCATGAGCCCGGCCCTCGTGCTCGTGTGCCTGGCGCACACGGCCGAGTGCCACGACGCGTTCCTCGCGGCCGAGACCGCGTCGATCAACATCCTCGCCGCCGACCAGGCGCACCTGTCGAAGGTCTTCGCGACGCGGGGCGCCGACAAGTTCGCGGCGGCCGACTTCCCCGCCGGTCCCACGGGCGCCCCGGTGCTGGACGGTGCGACCGTGGCCCTCGAGGGCCGTGTGCACGACCGGTACAGCGCGGGCGACCACACCGTGATCCTCCTCGAGGTCGAGCACGTCCACCTCGGCGGGCGGGAGCCGCTGACGTACCAGGGCCGGATGTTCCGTGAGCTGGCCCAGGTGGCGTCGTGAGCGCCGTGGCCGTCGGACCCACGGGAGCCGCTGCGCCGCTCGCTCCGCACGTCGTCTCCGACCCGGACCACATCGTCGTCCGCTGCCTGCACAAGACCTACCCGGGGACGAGGGTCGCGGCGCTCCAGGACGTCGGCCTCGTGGTGCCGCGCGGGACCTTCGTGAGCCTCATCGGCCCGAGCGGCTGCGGCAAGTCGACGCTGCTGCGGGCCGTCGCCGGGCTCGAGGGCGTCGACGACGGGTCGATCACGATCTTCGGTGCGACTCCCGAGGAGGCGTGCACGGCCAAGTCCGTCGGCCTCGTCCCCCAGGCGCCCGCGCTGCTGCCGTGGCTCACGGTCCGCCAGAACGTCGAGCTGCCGCACAAGGTCAACCGTCGCGCCGACAGGCGCCGCGCCGAGCGTGAACGCAAGCACCCCGCCCGGTCGACGCCCGACGCCTTCGCGGACGTCGACTCGCTGCTCGACATGGTCAACCTCACCGATGCCGCGGACAAGCACCCCGGTGCGCTGTCGGGCGGCATGCAGCAGCGGGTCGCGATCGCCCGGGCCTTCGGGCTCCGGCCGGAGATCCTCCTCATGGACGAGCCCTTCTCGGCGCTCGACGAGTTCACGCGTGAAGCCCTGCAGCTCCAGCTGCTCACCCTGTGGCAGCAGATGCGCACGACGGTCCTCTTCGTCACGCACTCCGTCCGCGAGGCCGTGACGCTCTCCGACCAGGTCGTCGTCATGTCCGCCCGACCCGGTCAGGTGCACGAGGTCATCGACGTCGACCTTCCTCGGCCTCGCGGCGCGGACGTGCTGCTCAGCCCTCGTCTGCACACGATCGAGGACCGCGTCCGCGCGAGCCTCCAGAGCGCGTGGGAGGCCGGGGCCGCCCCGGCCGACCTCGTGGCGAAGTGACCGTCCCCATGACGACGAACCCGACCAGGAGGCCACCCGTGCCTGTTCATGCCGCCCACGCCGCATCGCCCGGCACCGCGGGAACCGTCCCCGCCGGAGCCTCTGGCGAGGCCCCGCACGTCTACACGGCGAGCGCAGCCCACGGCCTCGCCGTCGCGGCGGTCACCGACACGACACCGGGCGGGGGCGTGCCCGTCGTCCCGGCACGGCCTCGTGCCGCAGGAGCGACGCCCGCCCGCGGCGGCAGGCGGCGTGTCCCCCGCGCTCTGCGGCCCTCGTTCTGGCTGCCGACGACGGCCTCGGTCGTCGTCGTCGCTCTCGCCTGGTCGTGGATCGCGTCCGAGAACAAGTACCTGCTGCCGCCGCTCGCGGCTGTCGGCGAGCTGCTCGTCGAGGACTCGGCGCTCTTCGCGTCCAACGCGTGGGCGACGCTGCAGATCGCGATCGCCGGTCTCGGCATCGGCTTCGGGTCCGCGTTCCTGCTCGCCGTCGTCATGAGCGAGATCGGCGTCCTGCGCCGCGCGATCCTGCCGCTCGCGATCGTGCTCAACGTGACCCCGGTGGTCGCGCTGGCTCCGGCACTCGTGGTCGCGTTCGGCTTCGGCATGACACCGAAGGTCATCGTCACCGCGATCATCACCTTCTTCCCGGTGCTCATCAACGTCACGACCGGGCTGCGATCGGTACCCGTCCCGGTGCTGCACGTGTTCTCCACCCTGCACGCCTCACGCCTCGAGGTGCTCCTGCGGTTGCGGATGCCGAGCGCCCTGCCCTACACGCTCGCGGCCCTGCGCGTCGTGCTCCCTCTCTCGATCGTCGGGGCCGTCGTCGCCGAGTTCGTCGCCCCGGGATCCTCCTCCGGGCTCGGCACCATGATCAAGACCTCCGCCGCGAACTCCCAGCTCGCCCAGCTGTACGCCGCGATCGCCTGGCTCGCCGTGATGGGTGTCGCGATGCTCCTCGTCATCACCGTGATCGAGAAGCGCGTCCTCTTCTGGCACGACTCCCAGCAGGGCGCCACGACCTGACCCGTCGACTGTCGTCCCCACCGTGCTCCCTGTCTTCCACCCCGCCCCTGTCTCATCGGCCCCTCCCGAAAGGCACCACCATGACCCCCCGCTACCGCCGCCAGCTCCGCACCGCACCGCCCGCCCTCGTCGTCACCGTCGGGGCAGCCCTGCTGCTGTCCCTCGCCGCGTGCTCGAGCGACGCGAGCGGCGCAGACGGCGCCGACGCACCCGACGCCGCCGCCGAGGGCAGCGCCATCTCCACCGAGCGCTGCGCCGAGAACGAGGCCGCCGGCACGATCACGTACATCACCGGCTACCAGTACCAGTCGTCAGCCGGCATCCTCGAGGCGCTCGCGGCCGACTCCCTCGGCTACTTCGACGCCCTGTGCCTCGACGTCGAGATCCAGCCCGGGACAGGTGACACGGCGGCGAACGCACAGCTCGTCGCCGCCGGCACGGCGCAGGTCACCTCGCTCGGGAACGACGCCGAGGCCCTCAAGGCCGTCGCAGGCGGCATCGACGTCACCGGCATCGCCACCTGGGGCCACGTCCCGATCGCGACCCTCATGACCAGCACCGAGATCACCGACCTCACCCAGCTCGAAGGCACCACCCTCGGCCACAAAGGCTCGCTCCCCGCACCGCTGCGCGCCATGCTCGTCGAGGAGGGTGTCGACCTCGCCGCGATCGAGCTGGTCGAGGTCGGCTACGACCCGACCGTCCTGCCGCGCGGTCAGGTGCAGTCGCTCACCGGCTACAAGTCGAACGAGCCCCTCCTCCTCGCCGCGATGGGCGAGGACATCACCGAGTGGAACCCCGAGGACTACGGCATCTCCGGGTCCTTCGGCACGATCGTCGCCAACCCCGCCTTCGCGGCAGAGCACCCCACAGCGGTCGAGGACTACCTCCGCGCGACCGTCAAGGCTCTCGACTACTGCGTCGAGAACGGCGAGGAGTGCGTCGGCTTCGCCGCCGACGTCGCCGAGTCGGGCTACGACTCCGAGCACAACCTCAAGATCTGGGAGACCGAGTCCGGCCTCGTCGCGGACTCGACACCCGAGGGCAGCCCGGTCGGCTTCCACGACGAGGCGCTCACCACGGCCGAGGGCGAGGCGCTCGTCGCCTCCGGCGAGCTCGACACCCTGCCGACCGTGAGCGACGTCTTCGACCCGAGCTTCCTCGAGGCCGTCTACGACGGTACGGAGCTCGTCTGGCCCGCTCCCTGATCTCAGCGCACGCCGGGCACCCGCCTGCAGCGCGGGTGCCCGGCACCACGACCCGTCTCGACAGACCACGCACCACGAAGGACCACGATGACCACCACGCCTGACACCACCACGCCCGATCCCGCCAGCGCCCCGACCTCGGGTCCCGAGCTCGGCATCTTCCTGCCCATCGGCAACGGCGGCTGGATCATGTCCGAGACCGCACCCCACCCTCAGGCCACGTACGAGTACAACCGGACCGCAGCCGTGCTCGCCGAGGACGCCGGGCTCGACTTCATCATGTCGATGGGCAAGTGGCGCGGCTACGGCGGCACCACCGACCACTGGGGCCGCACCCTCGAGTCCGTGTCGATGATGTCCGGCCTCGCCGAGGCCACGAGCCGCGTGAAGATCTGGGCGACCATCCACACGAACCTCTTCAACCCGGCCATCGCCGCGAAGATGTACACGACCATGCAGCAGATCAGCGGCGGCCGCGCCGGGATGAACATCGTCGTGGGTGCCTACGCCCAGGAGTTCTCGCAGATGGGCCTGTGGGACGAGAACTTCGACCACGCCGCCCGCTACCGGTACACGGAGGAGTGGACGAGCGTCCTCGAACGGCTGTGGAGCGAGGACTCCGTCACCCACCACGGTGAGTTCTTCGACCTCGAGGACTGCCAGTCCCGCCCGCACCCCGAGGTGCGCCCTACCCTCATCAGCGCCGGCCGCTCGACTGCAGGTGTCGAGTTCCAGGCCCGCCACTGCGACGGCTCGTTCCTCACGGCCGACGACCTGCCGGGGCTGCGCACCGTCTCCGACCAGGTAAAGGCCGCCGCGGCAGCCCAGGGTCGCTCGATCAAGACGTACTCGATGTGCACGGTCGTGCTCGGTGACACCGACGCCGAGGCCGAGGCACGGCGCCGCGAGTACGGCCGCGGCGCCGACATCGAGGCGATCGTCAACATGAAGACGTCCTGGGGCCTGCCGCTCGACAAGGCGATGTCCATGACCGCCGCGGCTCCCGAGGACGAAGCCTTCCAGACGGCCGTGGTGCACGGCTCGCCCGAGACGGTGGCGGAACGCATCACCGAGCTCGTCGAGGAGACCGGGATCGACGGGCTCATGATGATCTTCCCCGACTACCACGCAGACCTCCCCGTCTTCGGCGAGACCGTGCTGCCGCTCCTGCGCCCCGCGTCCGTCCTCGAGGGTGTCTCGTGAGCGCGACGACCTTCTCAGGCCTCGCGACGCTCACCGACGCCGCCGGTACCGAGCGCCCGCTGCCCGGTCCGCTCGCGGAGGCCGCGCTGCTCGTCGTCGACGTCCAGCGGTCCTTCGCCGACCCGGCCCACCTCCCGTGGCTCGACGAGGCGGGCCTCGCCGCGGTCGAGGCAGCCGTGACCCGCACGCAGTGGCTCGTCGCCCAGGCCCGCGAGACCGGGGTGCCGGTGGTGTGGGTGGCGCTCGAACAGCTGCCCGACGCCCCGTGGCTGACGTCGCTCTGGCTGCGCGGGCTCGACACGTCGACCTGGCCGGCTCCCGACGAGCCTTGCGTGCAGGGCACCGCCGGCGCCGAGTGGTACCGCGTCAGCCCGCGGCCGGACGAGACCGTCGTCGCGAAGCGCCGGTACTCGGGCTTCCTCGGGACGACGCTCGAGGCCCACCTGCGCTCCGCGGGCGTCACGTGGGTCGTGGCGTGCGGCCTCACGAGCGAGTGCTGCGTCGACGGGACCGTCCGCGACGCCTTCCAGCTGGGCTTCCGCGTGGTCATGACGGCTGACGCCACGGCTGCCTACGACCCTGCGACCCACGCCCACGCCCTGTCCGTGCTCGCCGACAACGCCGCGGTCGTCGCCTCGTCCGAGGCCGTCGCGGACGCCTGGCACCACGCCGCCGCGGCCGCTGAGCCGGTCGCCGAGCCCGTCACCGCCGGGAGGCTCCGATGAGCACCATGAAGCTCGCCTTCGACATCTCCTTCGCCCACACCGAGGGGAAGTGGGCCGCGCCCGGCTCCTGGGTGGGTGCCGACTACCCCGACGTCGGCCTCTTCACCGAGCTGGCCGTCGCTGCCGAGCGCGGCGGCATCGACATGCTCTTCTTCGGCGACGGCACCGGGATCCCCGACACGTGGGAACAGTCGATGGACGCCGCGGTCCGCTACGGAGTTCAGTGGCCCCGCCAGGACATGAGCCCCTTCATCGCAGCCATGGCGCAGGCGACCAAGCACATCGGCTTCGGCCTGACGTACTCCTCGACCTACATGCACCCGTTCTACACGGCGCGGTTGCTCAACTCCCTCGACCACGTGACCAAGGGGCGGATCGCCTTCAACGTCGTCGCCTCGGGGCGCCTCGCCGACGCTGCCAACTACGGCTTCGCCGGACTGCCCGACCACGACCAGCGCTACGAGCGCATGGAAGAGTTCGTCACGGTCTGCAAGGCGCTGTGGGACTCGGTCGAGCCCGACGCGATCGTCCGCGACCGCAGCACCGGGCAGTTCGCCGACCCCACCAAGGTGCACCGCGTGGACCACCACGGCCAGTTCTTCGACGTCGCCGGGCCGCTCCCCTCGGTGCCGAGCCCCCAGGGTCACCCGGTCCTCGTCCAGGCCGGCGCGTCGCCGCGCGGCATCGCCGCGAGCGCGTCCTTCGCCGACGTCGTCTTCGGCCTCGGTGGGCACCTGCCCTCGCAGGTCCGGCATCGTGCGGCGCTCGACGCGGCGCTCGACGCGGCCGGGCGGCGCCCTCAGGACGTCGGGATCCTCTGGGCCACCCAGGTGGTCCTCGGGCGCACTCCCGAGGAGGCTGCCGCCCGCAAGGGGGAGATGGGGTCGATGCTCACCGACGACGCCGTCGGTGCCTACCTGTCCTACAACTCGGGCTTCGACTTCTCCGTGCTCCCGGAGAAGTTCACGCTCGCGGAGGTCGCCGAGCAGATCGTGGCCGCGCAGGCCACCCAGTCCGGGTTCGTGCAGCGGCTGATCGCGCGACGCGGAGACGACGGGGTGGTCAGCCGCACCGAGTTCTTCGAGGAAGGCAGGAGGTACGCGACGGGCCACGAGCAGACGATCGCAGGCACCGCCGAGCAGGTCGCCGACGAGCTCGAGGCGCAGTTCCTCGCGACCGGGTCGAACGGTGGGTTCATGATCTGCAACCCGCAGTCCATGCCGTCGTCGCTCTACGAGGTGACGGACCTGCTCGTGCCCGAGCTGCGCCGTCGCGGTCTTGTGGGTGACTCGTACGCGGGCACCACCCTGCGCGAGAACCTCCGCGCATGACCGCCGCCCAGGCGTCCGTAGCGGTCACGGGCGGCGCCGGGGCTCCGGAGACGGCCGGTGGATCCGGGGAGGCGCGGGCCGCTCGTCCGCGCCTGCCTCCCCGGCTCCGGCGGCAGATCGTCATCACGTGCTGCCTCGTCGCGAGCGCCCAGGTCACCTGGGGCGCGATCGTCCCGGCGCTCCCCCGCTACGGCGTGACGTTCTCCGCCTCGTCGTTCCTGCTCGGCGCGATCGTCGCGGCCTTCGGCGTGGGGCGTCTGCTCGTGAACGTCCCTGCCGGGCTGCTGGCCGACAGGTTCGGGCCGCGGCGGCTCCTGCTCGGCGCGCTCGTCGGGCTCGTGGTCGTCACCGTCCTCACGGCTTTCGCCCCCACGCTGCCCGTGCTGCTCGTCGCGCGGTTCCTCGCAGGCGTGCTCGGCGGGTCGGTCGTGACGGTCGGCCTCGCGCTCGTCACGGCCCGAGCCCCGGCGGACGCCCGCGGGACCGTGCTCGCCACGGCCCAGGCCGTCCAGCTCGCCGGAGGCGCCATGGGCCCTGTCGTCGGCGGTCTGGTCCTCGACCGGTGGGGGCTCCACGCGGTGTTCTTCTGCGCCGCGATCCCCGCCGTCGGTTGCCTCCTGTGGACTCTGCTGCGACCGGACCCGGAGTTCTGGGCCAGCCCCGCCCCCGCGGCAGGGGCACACCGGACGCCCTCGTCGGAGGCCACTGTCCGCTCGCGTCGCGTGACCACGGACCTCGCCGCGTTCGTCGGGCTCAACGTCGTGGGCTTCGCGGTGTTCGTCATCCGCTTCGGCGGCGAGCAGTCCCTCGTGCCGATCCTCGGCGACCGCGTCGGCATGAGCTCGACGCAGCTCGGCCTGTCGATCGGCGTCATCACCCTCGTCTCGCTCGGGCTGCTTCCGCTCCTCGCACGGCTGCTCGACACCGGGTGGCGACGGCGCCTGCTCGTGCCCGGGATGCTCGTCGCCGCGGTGGCCGTCGGCCTCTACCCCGTCGCAGAGTCCCCGCTGGCGTTCGCGGTCCTCGTGGTCGTCGCTGGGGTCGGTGCCGCCGTCGGCGGAATCGTCCCCGGGGTCGTCCTCGCAGACGTCGCCGCGCCTGGTCGACAGGGGGCGGCCGTGGGGATCTTCCGGTCGACGGGCGACCTCGGCGCGGTCGTCGGCCCGCTCGCGCTGGGGCTCGCCCTCGACCACTGGGGGGCCGGGTCCGCGAGCCTCGCGCTCGCCGCCGTCGCCGGGGGCTCAGCCGTCGTGTACCTGGTGCTGGTCCGTGGCCGCCGAGTGCTCACGCCACCTACCCGCGGCTGACGCCCAGCGCCGTCCGCACGTCCGACCCGACGCCTCGCCAGCGGGGCACCACCCACCGGGTGGTGACCGCCTGCCAGGAGCGGGCCTTCTCGGCGACGGGGATCGGCGCGATGGCGACGGCCCGGTAGAGCTCGAGGTTGAGCCGCGTCTGCGGGAACGCGAAGCGCACGTTGCCGTCGGGCGCGTGCCACTTCACCTGGTTCTCGCCCTGCTGGGAGAACTGCTCCGAGTGCCGGCGCTGGTGGAAGAGCCGCTCGTCGACGAGCGCCATCGGGCCCTGGCACAGCAGCTCGGTGAGCAGCACCATGTCGTCCCCCACCATGGGCTTGAGGCCGCGCGAGGAGCGCAGGGCGTTCATCCGCACGACGCCGTACATGACGTGCGAGGCCTGCGAGACGTAGAGGTTGTGGACGCGCTCGTGCGGCGTCGGCGCACCGAGGCCGAGGTCCTCGTCCTGGAGGTCCTCGAACACCGTGCCGTCGGCGCCGATGAGCTGGGTCCGCGGGCAGACGAAGGGCGTGCGCAGGCCGGCGTCGTCGAGCGCCTCGATGCACCGGGCCGCGAAGCCGGGCAGCTTGACGTCGTCGGCCGCCTGCCAGGAGAACAGCGGCGACCGCGCCTGGTCGACGACGTTGCGGTAGTTCCACGCTCCCCCACGGTTGGTCGGGTAGCGCAGGTAGCGCACGCGCGGGTCTGCGGCCGCCACCTCCTCGCAGATCTCCTGCGTGGCGTCGTCCGAGCCGTTGTCGGACACGAGGATCTCGATGTCCTCGAAGTCCTGCTCCTGCACGGAGCGCAGCGCCGCCGGAAGGTACTTCTCCCCGTTGTACACGGGGATGCCGAACGTCAGTCTGGGCATCGTCGTCCTTCTCTTCCTCGTCACCACCGGAGCACCGCCTTCGTCACCGTGAACGCCTCGGCGTAGCGGCTGCGGCACTCCATGCCGCGGAGCCGCAGGAGGCCGAGGAACACCTCCGCGTCCCACCAGTCACGGCCGCGCTGGGAGGCGTAGTGCTCGTCGAGGAGCTCCCACTTGCGCCGGGCGTCCGCGTCCGCGACGGGCACGTAGTGCGACTGCGGGCGCAGGTCGCCGTCCCACTTGGGGATCTCGTAGTGGAGCACGAGGGCGTCCCGCCACACGGTGCTGGCCAGCGCGCCGAGGAGCCGGTGGTCCTGGTGGGCGTCGTCGGTCCGGGGCGCGAGGACGACGTCGGCGGCGTGGTCGAGAGCGAACGCCTCGAGCGTCTCCTTGACCTCGCCCCAGTGCTGCGGGAGGCGCCCGTCCGGAAAGGTCGCATGCTCGGTGGTCGCGCCGGGGAAGAAGGCCTGTGCGGCCGCGACGGACTCCGCAGTGCGCTCGGGCGAGCCCGTGAGGGTCAGCCACGACGCGGTGACGCCCCCGCGGGCCGCGAGCGCGAGGAGCGTCCCGCCGCACGCGATCTCGACGTCGTCGGGGTGCGCGGCGAGGCAGACGACCCGCAGGTCGCCGCCGGGGAGCCCGAGCCCGATCATCCGCGGTCCTCGGTCATGCGGGCTCGTCGACGAGTGCGGAGCCGCCGTGGGCGGAGGCGGGCGCGGCGGTCGTGGGCTCGCTCGCACCCGGCGCGTCCGTGCCGGAGCGTGCTCGGGTGCCGACGAGCTCTGCGGCTGCCGTCCACGGCGCGTGGGCGGCGGCGCGCAGCGTCGTGGTCGTCTCGCGCAGCCGGGGCGTGATCTCCGCGGACCGGGCGACGACGTCGTCGAGCTGCGTCATGAGCCTGTCGGCGTCGAGCTCCTCGATCCACTGGCACGACGTGTCCATCCCGACCTGGGCCATGAGAGAGTGGCCCTTGGGCCCGTAGCTCACGGACACGACGGGGACCGCGGCGCGGATCGCGCTGACGACGTTGTGGTACCGGCTGGCCACGACCGCGGTGCTCCCGGCGACGACGTCGTCGAGCTCGCGCATCGTCGACACGGGCCGAGCACGGACACCCGCCCCGAGGCGCTCGACGAGCTCGTGCACGACGGGCCGGTCCCCTTCGTCACCGACGACGACGTCGACCGTCCAGCCTCGCTCGACGACACGACGTGCCACGTCGGCGAGAGCGGCGACGTAGCGCTCGTGGGTCGCCGCGCCGTCAGTGCTGTAGGTGTCGTCGGACGTGCCGTAGTAGCGCATGACGCCCAGGACGAGCCGGGGGGGTGCGTGGCCGTCTGCCGGTTCGCGGGCGGCGTCGTTCTCGGGAGCGTGGTCGTCAGCGGACTCGTCGTCAGCAGCCTCGCCGTCGGGCGAGGAGAGGTCCGGTGCGGGCGCGCCGAGGACGAGGTCCGGTGCCAGGAGCGCTCCTCCCCGCCCTCCGATCATCGCGGTGCCGGCGGCCAGGGAGTGGACGTCGCGGAAGGTCACGAGCCGGGCCGACCTGAGGGTGCGCGAGAACATCCACCGGGTCAGGCGGCGTCGGGGGAGGTCGGCGCCGACGGCGACGACGACGAGCGGTGCGCGGTGCGCACGGGCGCCCGCGGCCAGCCCGAGGAGCAGGACGGGCACGCCCCAGGGCCCCATCCACAGCTCTTCGAAGATGCCTGTCCCGGGGACGACGACGAGGTCCGCTCCGCGGGACGCGCGTGCTACCCGACCCGCGTCCGCGAGCTGTCTGGCGAGCGTGGTCCACCGGCCGGGCGGTGGACCGGCGCGAGCGTCGCGGCCGGGTGCGCCGATGGGCTCGGCCGACCAGCCCGGGTGCTCGCCCTCGTGCTCTGCCGCGGTGCGCGCCGGGTCGTAGCTGAGCACCTGCACCCGGGCACCCGGGAGGTGCGTGTGGAGGCGTCGCAGCGCCTCCGTGAGGGACGCCTCGTTGCCGAGGTTGCCGATCCCGAGCTCCCCGAAGACGAGGACCACGGGGCCGCTGCGTGTGCTGTCCGGTGACCGGACCCTCCGGGTCAAGAGACGAGCCGTGACGCGGTCTCGGGCAGCTCGAGGAGGTCGGCGTCGAGCGGGACCGGCAGTGGCACGGGCTCGTTCTTCCACACTGTCCACGGTGTCTGGCCGGAGCGGTGCATCTCCTCGAGGGCGGCACGCTCCTTGAGCGTGTCCATGGGCGCCCAGAAGCCGTCGTACTTCACGGCGCGCATGCGACCGTCGGCCGCGGCGCGGACGCACGCGTCCATGACGAGGTCCTCGTCCTCGCCGAGGTAGTCGAAGATGCCGGAGCGGAGGATGAAGTACCCGCCGTTGATGCGCATGTCCATGTCGGCGACAGGCTCGAACTGGGTGATCGCGCAGTCGTCCCCGATGCGCACCACGTGGAAGGAGTCCTGCGGGCTGACGGCCAGGAGGCTGCCGACCGCGTCCGACATCGTGAAACCTTCGATCATCATGTCGAGGGGCGCGTCGGTGAGGACGTCGCCGTAGTTGGCGAGGAACATCTCGTCGCCGTCGAGGTAGCGGCGCACGCGACGCAGACGCTCCCCGATCGGCGTGCTCATGCCCGTGTCGACGAACGTGACCTTCCAGTCGCTGATGTCGTGGCCGAGGAGCTCGACCTCCTGCCCGTCGCCGGTCCAGACGAAGTCGTTCGAGTGCGTCTCGTCGTAGTTGAGGAAGTAGTCCTTGATGGCTCGTGAACCGTGCCCGAGGCAGAGGATGAACTCGGTGTGCCCGTAGTGGGCGTAGTACCGCATGATGTGCCACAGGACCGGGCGGGAGCCGATCTCCATCATGGGCTTGGGGAGCGAGTCGTCCCCGGAGCGCATGCGCATCCCGAGCCCTCCGCAGAACAGAACGACCTTCATGACACACCGTCCTTGATGACGTCCGGGTCGAGCCGCCGCGGCGCGGCGAGCTCGCGCAGTGCTGGTGCGACCGGCCTGCCGACGAGCAGTCCGTCCGTGGTGCCGCGCTCGAGAGCGCGGGAGTAGACCGCGAAGGCGCGGCGTGCGGCGTCGACCGTGGTCTCGACGTCGGTGGGGGTGTGGGCGGCGGAGATGACGAACGACTGCGCGAGGACTCCCGCGCGGAGCATCTCCTGGATGAACAGCGTGCGGAACGCCTGGGAGGGCGCCCCGGTGTGGTCGCGGGTCGCGAAGACGAGGCACGAGGGGCGTCCGAGGACCTCGACCGCGGTCCCGATGCCGGCGTCCGCCGCCGCGGCGCTCACGCCCTCGGCGAGCGCCTGGCCACGTGTCTCCATCACGCCGACGACGTCCGTCGTCGCGTAGGCCTCGGCGACGGCGAGGTACGCGGCGAGACCGACGACCTCCGGACCGTGGGTCGTCGACAGGAGGAACACGCGTGAGGCGTCCGTGTTGAGACCACCGAGCTCCATGAGCTCGCGCTTGCCGGCGAGCGCGGAGATCGCGAAGCCGTTGCCGAGCGCCTTGCCCCATGTGGAGAGGTCGGGGGTGACGCCGTAGAGGTGCTGTGCGCCGCTCGCGTGCCAGCGGAACCCGGTGATCATCTCGTCGAAGACGAGGACTACGCCGTGGGCGTCGCAGAGCTCGCGCACGCCTTCGAGGAATCCGGGTGCCGGCTCGACGGTCGCGGTCGCCGGCTCGAGCACGAGGCACGCGATCTCGTCGGGGTAGAGGGCGAGCAGCTCGCGGAGGGAGTCGAGGTCGTTGTACCGGAAGCCGACGGTGAGCGCCTTGACGGCGTCGGGGATGCCGGCGCCCATCGCGGTGCTGCCGATGAACCAGTCGTCGGTGGAGAAGAACGGCTGGGTGCGGCAGATCGCGACGAGGTCGCGTCCGGTGGCGGCGCGGGCGAGCTTCACCGCCGCCGACGTGACGTCGGAGCCGTTCTTCGCGAACTTCACCATGTCGGCACCGGGCACTGCGGCGAGGAAGGTCTCGGCGGCACGCGACTCCCAGACGCTCGGCCGGGAGAAGCTCACCCCTCCGCGGATCGCGGCGGACACGGCGTCGACGACGGGCGCATAGCCGTGCCCGAGCGTCACTGCACGCATGCCCATCCCGTACTCGACGAGCTCGTTGCCGTCGACGTCCCACACGCGCGCCCCGCTCCCCCGGGTGATGACCGGCGCCATCCCCTCGGGGTACTGGTCGGACGCCCGTGCGTAGGTGTGGGCGCCGCCGGGGACCATGCGGTGCAGGTCGAGCTGGAGACGTTCCGACGCGGCGTACGTCCGCGCCGCGAGCGACTCGTCGAGAGCTGTCTGCAGACCTGTCTCCATGCGGTTTCCCCCTCGGGGTCTGGCGGGAGGCCCTCTCACGGGGCTCTCATCTGCGCATCTCGAGTGTGTGCGTCGCCTCGGGAGGGGAACAAGACACATCAGGATGAATCACCCCGCCACTCACCCCGACTCACCTCTAGGGTGGCGGCATGGAGATCATCGAGACGTCCATCGAGGGACTCGTCATGTTCCGTCCGACGCCGCACCGGGACGCCCGCGGGTACTTCGCGCGCTCCCTCGACGTCGACTACCTGCGCAAGGCCGGCATCGACCCCGCGGGCTTCGTCCAGGAGAACCAGTCACGCTCCTACCAGGGTGTGGTCCGCGGCCTGCACGGGCGGTCCGGGGCAGGTGAGGCCAAGCTCGTGCGCTGCTCGCACGGCGCGGTCCTCGACGTCGCCATCGACGCCCGCCCGGGCTCGCCGACCTTCGGGAAGATGGAGACGTTCCTGCTCGACGACCAGGTGTGCACCCAGGTGTACATCCCCCGCGGGTTCCTCCACGGGTACCAGGCGCTGACGTCCGTCACGGACTTCATCTACCGGATCGACGACTACTACGGCCCGACCGAGGACCTCACGGTGAACTACCTCGACCCCGACCTGGCGGTGCCGTGGCCCGCACCCATCACCGTCGTCAGCGACCGGGACAAGGCTGCCGGATCGTGGGCGGACTTCGTCGCAGCGCTCCCCGGGTAGCGGTGCTGCGCGAGCTGGTGCCGACTGCCTAGTCTGGGTCGGTGACCAACCTCGAGGCGCGTCCCCAGGAGAACGTGTGCGTGGCCGGCCCGCCGACCCGCACCGTCGAGCTCGTCGAGCCGCGGGACGTCCCGCTGGGCGGGCCGCGCGCGATGACGGTTCGCCGGACGCTGCCGTCGAAGCAGCGCTCGCTCGTCGGCCCGTTCTGCTTCCTCGACCACTACGGTCCGGACGACGTCGCGGCATCGGGCGGGATGAACGTCGCACCGCACCCGCACATCGGTCTGCAGACGGTGACGTGGCTGTTCGAGGGCCGGGTGCTGCACCGCGACTCGGTCGGGTCGGTGCAGACGATCGAGCCCGGCCAGCTCAACCTCATGACCGCCGGGCACGGCATCAGCCACTCCGAGGAGGGCACGCTCGACCACTTCCCCGAGCAACGCGTCATGCACGGCGTCCAGCTGTGGACCGCGCTGCCCGACGCCCACCGCCGCACCGCGCCGACGTTCGAGCACGTGACCCACGCCCCGACCGTGATGGTCGACGGCGCGACGGTCCAGGTGTTCATGGGCACGCTCGGCGGCGTCACCTCCCCCGCCCGCGCGTACTCACCGCTCGTCGCCGCCCAGATCGACATACCGGCCCGCACGACGGTGCGGATGCCGGTGGACCGTGGTTTCGAGCACGGGGTGCTGGTCGACTCCGGCGACCTGACCGTCGAGGGCGAGACGGTCGCGCGCGCCTGGCTGGCCTACCTCGCGCCCGGCGCCGACACGATCGTCCTGGAGTCCGGCGACGCTCCCGTGCGAGCAATCCTCGTCGGTGGCGAACCCTTCGGCGAGGAGGTCCTCATGTGGTGGAACCTCGTCGGCCGCACGCACGAGGAGGTCGTCGAGGCGCGCACCCAGTGGGAAGCCTCGATCGCCGGCACCGAGGCGGGCCTGCGCCGCTACGGCACCGTCCCCGGGTACGACGGCGCGCCGCTCCCCGCCCCCGACCTGCCGCAGGTGCGGCTCAAGCCGCGCGGGCGCTGACGCGACGTCCTGCTGGCCGACGTATTCCAACGCACCTCACCGCTTCAGTCCCGCACCTCACCGACCGATGACCTTGGAATGAGCGATCCTGGCGACAAGACGCCTCCGAGCCAGAGACGGATGCGCCTGCGCTATCCGGGACGTTGTCGACAGTGCAGCGCTGACGTGGCAGCGGGTATGACGGCGGTGTATGACCGGTCGAGCAGATCGGTCACGTGCCTCGCCTGCTCCACCCCGGAGCAGGTGGACTCCGCTCCGGAGCAGGTGGACGTGGATGACGCGGAGAGCATCGGGACCGACGAGGTCGAGGTCGGCGTCGCGGGTGCGTCGGCACAGCGCGAGTACGCGCGACGCAGCGCGAGCCGAGAAGCACGGATCCGGCGCGAGCACCCACACATCGGAGGCCTCCTTCTCGCCCTGAGCGACGATCCGCAGTCCACACGAGCGTGGGCGACCGGAGCGGTCGGCGAAGAGCTCCTCGGTGCCCGCCTCGACCGCGCGACGACCTCCGGCGTGCGGGTCCTGCACGATCGGCGCATCCCGCGCTCGCGGGCCAACATCGATCACGTCGTCGTCGGTCCGGCCGGCGTGTTCGTCATCGACGCCAAACGCTACAAGGGCCGTCCGTCGCGACGCATTGAGGGCGGGCTCTTCCGACCACGCGTCGAAAAGCTCATGGTCGGATCCCGGAACTGCAGCGCACTCCTAGCGGGGGTGCACAAGCAGGTCGATCTCGTGGGCAGCGCCCTCGCCGACGCCGGTCTGGACGACGTCCCGGTGACCGGGGTCCTGTGCTTCGTCCAGGCGGACTGGCCGCTCATCGGCGGTGCGTTCCAGATCGAAGACCTCCACATCCTCTGGCCGCGCAGGGCCGTCACGCTCGTCCAGAGCCCCGGACCCCTGAGTACCGACGCGATCGACCGCATCCACCGGCGCCTGGCGGAGGCATTTCCCCGCGCCTGACACCGGTGCGCCCGCCGCCGAGGGGGTCGACGGCGGGCGCTCCGGGGATGGCTCGCACCGCCACCCGGCTCGTGGGACTGGAGCGGACGGCCCCGGTCTCGTTACAGCGGATCGACCTCTCGCGGCATCGGGTCGAGGACGACCCAGCGGCCGCCGTTCGCCTCGATCTCGGGGAGCGCGGCGCGCACCTCGTCGAGGAGGTCCGGGACGAAGAGGAGGACGCGGTCTGGGTGGAGGTCGACGAGGCCGGCGGGCGACACGATGGGGATGCGGTTGCCCGGCATCGTCCGGCCGTGCTTCGCGACCGACGCGTCGGCGAGCGCGACCACGTGGTCCGTCGTGATGTGGGCGCAGCGCAGGAGCGCGGACGTCCGTGACGCGGCGCAGTACCCGCCGACGACGAGGCCTTCGGCCCGCGTCTGCGCGAGGTACGCCTCGATGGCGGCGACCGACTCGTCCAGCGCCCGGCCGAGGCTCGCGGCATGGTGGGCGTCGGTGGCCCCCTCGGCGAGCTCCCGCTCGACCATCGCAGTGACGTCGGGCGTCTGGGCCGGGTAGCGGTCGGACGGTCTAGCGAAGGCGAGCATGATGGTGCCGCCGTAGAGCGGGTACTCCCAGCACCCGACGGCAACGAGGCCGACCTCGCGGGCCATCGCGACGAGCGCCGGCGTCGAGTAGTAGGCGAAGTGGCCGTGCCGCAAGGCGTTCCAGATGCCCGAGCGGATGATGGCGGCGACCGTGTGGAACTGCATGAGCAGGACACCGTCGTCGGTGAGGTTGGCGGCGCGCTCGAGGAGCGCGGCCCGCTGGTCGGCTGCGTGCATCATGCCGAAGATGTCGACGACCAGCTCGGCGGGCCCGCCGTCCACCTCGATGAGCCCGCGGGCGGCGAGCTGGTCCACCCAGGAGCCGCCGTGCGGGCTGGGGTACTCCAGGACGCGGGTACCGGGCCGGATGAAGCCGGCAGCCTCGGCCTGGGCGACGGCCGCCTCGGACTGCGCGACGAGAGCGGCGGGCTCGACCCCGCGCGGCTCCTCGGGGGTGGTCGGGTCGGTCTCGAGCTGGACGAGCCCGCTGACCGAGCTGATGACCATGCGCAGCGGGTGCTCGGGATCGGGCACGGGATCGGTCGGGAGTGGGAAGGCGTCGGCGGCCGGCTGGAGCCCGAGGTCGAGCACGACGCTCCCACCGGGCTGCCCGGACCACCTGCACACCCAGGCGGGGTCGGGCTCGGGGAGCGGCGGGAGGTCGGCCGCGTGGCGCGGCGAGACGGAGGAGGGGGTCGACGGCGCGGTCGTCGTCGGTGCGGAGCTCTCGAAAGCGGTGGTCATGGCTGACCCCTTCAGGAGACGGGCTGGGTTGCCGGCGAGGGGAGGCCCGCCGGCGCGGAGAGGCGGAGGTCCTCGGTGAGCAGGCCCAGGGCGGTGAGCTCCTGGATCCGTTGGAGCCGCACGAAGCGGGGGCCGGTGAAGTCCTGCGCGGTGAGGCCGATGCGGCGCATGTCCTCCGCGAGCTCGCGGATGCCGTCGGGGATGGTCCACTGCGGCGCGAACGCGGGGAGCAGGGTGGTGATCTTGGTGAAGTCGACGCGGTAGTCACGAGCGTCCGGGCCTGCTCCCTCGGCGAACGTCACGGGTGCGTCGAGGTACGCGGCCACCTGGCTGGCGATGTCACGGATCTGGACCACGTCCTCGTCACGGCCCACGTTGAAGGCCTCGTCGTGGACCCGGTCCCGCGGTGCCTCGAGGACGGCGAGGAACGCGCGGGCGATGTCCTCGGCGTGGACGAGCGGGCGCCACGGGGTGCCGTCGGACTGGAGCTCGACCTTGCCGGTCGTGAACGCCGTGCCGGTGAGGCTGTTGACGACGATGTCGGCTCGCAGCCGCGGCGACGAGCCGTAGGCCGTCGCGTTGCGCAGGTACGTGGGGCTGAACGACTCGTCGGCCAGCTGGGAGATGCCCTGCTCCGCGATGACCTTGCTCTCTCCGTAGGGCGTCACGGGGTTGAACGCGCTGCGCTCGTCGACCGGGGCGTCGCCCGCAGCGCCGTAGAGGGAGCAGGAGGACGAGAAGAGGAACCGCGGCACGCCCGCCGCCTTCGCCACGCGGGCCATGTGGATCGCGCCGTGCGCATTGACGGAATAGGTGGCCTCCGGGTTGAGGTGCCCTACGGGGTCGTTCGAGATCGCCGCGAGGTGGATGACCGCGTCGAATCCCTCGAGGTCCTCCGGGCGGGCGTCACGCACGTCGCCGGTGCGCTGCTCGTAGCCGCCGGGTGGCTCACCGAAGTCGCAGCCGTCGTACCAGCCTGCGTCGAGGCCGACGACCTCGTGACCGGCTGCACGCAGGAACGGGACGATGCGAGCCCCCAGGTATCCACGATCACCATCGACCAGAACCAGCACGATCTCACCCCTTTTGCGCGAAAGGACCCCAAGCAGTGGATTGACTCCAAACCGTACGGCCGCCCCGGTGCAAAGTCAGGGGTGAGTTGCAGAATCACCCCGATCGGTCATGGGTTATGCCCTTTTTGCGGGCTTACCTTCAGGGGGTGAGACGACGGTCGTCGACGCGATGAGGAGGGCCCGGCCGTGCGGGTTCTGAGAATTTCCCACAGCGGGGTGGTGGACGCGTGGCGTGAACGCGAACGCCAGGTCCGCGCTGCCGGTCACCCGGTCCGGTCCGTGTCCGCGTCGGTGTGGGACGAGGGCGGCAAGGCCGTCCGGCTGGTCCCCCGCCCCGGCGAGGACGTCGTGGGCGTGCGGACCTTCGGGTCGCACCCCATCACGTTCCTCTACGACCCGGTCGCGCTGTGGCGCGAGCTCGGGCGCCCGCACACGGTCCTCGACATCCACGAGGAGCCGTACTCGCTCGCGGCCGCCGAGATCCTCCTGCTCCGGGCGCTGCGCCCCGTCCGGGCACCGTACCTGCTGTACTCGGCGCAGAACATCACGAAGACCCATCCCTTCCTCTTCCGGTGGATCGAGCGGCTCACGCTGCGGGGAGCGTCCGCGGTCTCCGTGTGCAACGACGAGGCCGGTCGGGTGCTGCGGGGCAAGGGGCTGCGCGCACCGGCCCACACGATCGGGCTCGGGGTGGACACCGAGATGTTCCGTCCCGCATCACCGACCGACCGGGTGGTGCGGCACCCGGGTGGGCCCATCACCGTCGGGTTCGTCGGGCGGCTCGCCGTCCACAAGGGGATCCACATCCTCTTCCGGGCAGCCGCCCGGGACGTGCGCCTGCGCCTGAGCATCGCCGGGGGCGGACCGCTCGAGGCCGCGCTCCGCGAGCGTGCAGCCCAGCCCGACCTCGCGGGGCGGGTCGAGTTCGTCGGCCATCTCTCGGGCGAGCGGCTCGCAGAGCACGTCCGGTCCCTCGACGTCCTCGCAGTCCCGTCGCTGCCACAGCCCGGCTGGGTGGAGCAGTTCGGCCGGGTGGCGATCGAGGCGCTCGCGAGCGGGGTCCCGGTCGTCGCGAGCGACAGCGGTGCGTTGCCCGAGGTCCTCCAGGACGCAGGGCTTCTCGTCCCGCCCGGCGACGTCGAAGCCTTGCGGGACGCTCTCATCCAGGTCGGCACCAATCCCGGACTGCGAGAGGAGCTCGTCGTCGCCGGCCTCGCTCGCGCGACCGACTACACGTGGGAGAACGTCGGAGCCCAGTACCTGAGCGTCTACCGCGACGTGGCCACGGCCAGCACACCTCTCGACGCACCGCGCGGTGCCGCGCCCGACACGCTCGCACCGTGCGTCGGCGAGGTCGAGATCGTCGTCGTCGCGTACGGCTCGGTCGAGCTCCTCGACCGGACGCTCGCACCGCTGACACGCACCTACCGGGTCATCGTCGTGGACAACTCCTCCAGCCCGCTCGTCCGGGCGCTCTGCGAGCGCCACGGTGTGCGCTACCTCGACCCCGGGCTCAACGGAGGCTTCGCGGCGGGGGCCAACCACGGTCTGCGGGAGTGCCTCACACCGGACGTCGACGTCCTCCTGCTCAACCCGGACGCCGTCGTCGAGCCGCAGGACATCGACCTCCTGCGCGCCGCACTGCACGCCGACCCGAGCCTTGCGTCGGTCGGTCCTGCGCAGGTCGACGCGGAGGGCCACGCCGCCCGCGTCGCCTGGCCGTTCCCCACACCGCTGCGCACGTGGCTCGTCAACCTGGGCCTCGGGTCGCTCACCGCGCAGGAGGACTTCGTCATCGGTTCCGTCCTCCTCGTCCGCGGGGCAGCCCTGGCGGAGGTCGGAGGGCTCGACGAGCGCTTCTTCCTCTACGCCGAGGAGACGGACTGGGCGCGCCGGGCGCGTCACGCGGGGTGGCGGCACGGGGTCGTGCCCGGTGCGAGGGCCCTGCACCTCGGAGGGGCGACGAGCTCGGACTCGCGCCTGCGCGAGACGCACTTCCACGCGTCGCAGGAGATCTACTTCCGCAAGCACTTCGGTGCGTCGGGCTGGGCGGTCAACCGGCTGGGCGTGCTCACCGGCACGGCCGCCCGCATGGTGCTCCTGCGCGGGGACGACCGGGCCGACGCGACGCGACGCTTCGTCCTCTACGCGCGCGGCCCGGCCCGCGTGCAGCGCAAGCTCCTGGCACGGACGTGAGCACACCAGGGCTGCGCCGGGTCGTCCCGGCACACCTCGTCCCGTTCGTCGTCTGCGCGATCCTCGCCGCGGTGACCGTGAGCCTCGTGGTCGTGGTCAACCCGTTGCTGGGGGTCGCTGCCGCAGCGGTCGTCGTCGTGCTCGCACTCACCGTGACCGAGCCGGCCACGCTTCCGGTGCTCGCTCTCCCGGCGATCATCGTCGTCGAGCGCGTCGGCGGGGGTGACGAGGGTGGCGTGAACCTCTCCGTGTCGGACCTCGTGCTCTTCGTCGCGTTCTGGGCGGCGCTGCTCCTGCGCACGCACCCGCTGAGCCGCGAGATGCGCTCGCTCCTGTGGCTCTCGGCGTTCTACCAGGCGAGCACGCTCTTCACCGTCCTCGTCAACCCGTACATGGCGAACGCCGTCGAGTGGTTCCACGCGTGGCTGCTCGTGGGGGGTGCCCTCCTCGTGGGCTGGGCGATCGGCCGGGCAGGGCGTGGGAACGTCGCGCTCGGTCTGTTCCTCTGGGCGGCGGCCGTCTGCGCCGTGGCGGCGATCGCGCAGGCGCTCGTCGGCCTGGCGTCCACGGGCACGTGGACGCCCGTCTACCTCGAGTGGCCGCTCGCGATGCACAAGAACCTCCTCGGTGGTGTTCTCGCCACCGCGGCTCTGATCGTCTACCAGCGCCCCACCTGGCTGGGCTGGTCGACCGCATGGACGGTGCCCGCCTTCTGCCTCTTCTCGGCAGGTCTGCTCGTCTCGCAGTCGCGCCAGGCGATCCTCGGGCTGGCGGTCGTCATGTTCGTGGTGGTGCTGCGGCGGGAGCCGGGTCGACGCCACCGGTCGCCCGTCATCCTCGTCGTCATCGTCGCGGCGCTCGCTCTCGTGTGGTCGACGACGAGCGCCCAGCTCAACGACGGTAACGAGTTCAACTCCGCCAACCAGCGCCTCGCCTGGTATGCCGACTCGTTGCGGCTCTGGCAGGACCAGCCGTTCTTCGGCGCAGGTCTGCGCTGGTGGACCACCGGACGCACGTCCTACGGCTTCCAGCCGCCGAACGCCGAGCTCGAGGTGCTGACCTCCGCCGGGGTGGTCGGGCTCTTCGGGTTCCTCGTCATGTTCGTCGGCATCCTCGTGGTCCTGTGGCGGATGAACCCGGCCTACGGGACGTTGGCGTTCTGCGCGGTCCTCGGACGGCTCGTCCAGGGCCAGCTCGACCTCTTCTGGGTCGCAGCCCAGGTGCCCATGCCGTTCGTCGTCGCCGGGATCTGCGTCGGTGCGCTGGCCCGTGCCGAGCAGCGCGGGGACCCGTTCGCCGACGCGCTCGCGACCGCTCGCGCCACGACCGTCACTCGTCCGACCACCCGGGAGGTCCACCCGTGAGCGATGTCCTGCGGGTCCTCCACGTGATCCGTTCCGACGCCTTCGCAGGTGTGGAGCGTCATGTCGCGAACCTCGCGGCCGGCCAGGCGGAGGCGGGCCACCGGGTCCGGGTCGTGGGCGGCGACACCGTCGCGATGCGTGCCGTGCTCGCCGAGCACCGCGTCCCGGTGACCCCGGCGTCGACGACCACCGGCGCGGCGCTCGCGTCGAGCCGGGTGTCCAGAGGTGGGAACGGCCCGGACGTGGTCCACGCGCACATGACGGCCGCCGAGGTCGCCGCGACGCTCGTGCCGTCGCTCCGTGGTGTCCCGCTCGTCGCGACCCGTCACTTCGCCCGACGTCGCGGGTCGAGCCCTCTCGCGCGCCGGGTGGGCGTCGTCGTGGGCGCACGGATCGACGCGCAGGTGGCGATCAGCCGGTACGTGGCGGAGCGGATCGACGGCACGTCGACCGTCGTCTACCCCGGCGTGCCGGTGCGTGACCTCGCGACAGGTCCGCGGCGACCTGTCGTGCTCGTGGTCCAGCGGCTCGAGCCGGAGAAGTCCACCGACGTGGCCGTCCGTGCCTTCGCCGCGAGCGGCCTCGCGGCACGCGGCTGGACGCTGCAGGTCGCCGGCGACGGCTCGCAGCGTCACCTCCTCGAGGAGCTCGCCGGCCAGCTCGGCATCTGGGCGAGCACCGAGTTCCTCGGCGCCCGGTCGGACTGCCCGGAGCTCATGGACGAGGCGTCGGTGCTGCTCGCACCGTGCGCGATCGACGGCCTCGGGCTCTCCGTGCTCGAGGCGATGTCCGGCGGGCTCTGCGTGGTCGCGGCGGCAGCCGGCGGGCACCTCGAGACCGTCGGGCAGGCCGAGTCCTCGCGACTCTTCTCCCCGGGCGACGCGCTCGACGCCGCCCGCCTGCTCCGGACGGTCGCCGACGACCCGGCAGCCGCTCGTGAGCACGGCCTCGCGCTCCGCGCGGTCCAGCGGGAGCAGTTCACGCTCGAAGCGCAGGTCGCCGGCACCCTCGCCGTCTACCGCGCGGTGCTCGACGACCGGGCGCGACGCGCCCCCGTGCTGAGAGGGACGGCCCTGACATGACCGATCTCGTCGTGGTGTCCCTCGAGCGCTGGGACGACGTCTGGCGACGCAACCAGATCCTGCTCGCCGGGCTGCTCAGCGCCGACCCCGAGCTGCGCGTGCTCTTCGTCGAGCCGCCCGCCGACCCGCTGCACGCGCTCGCCGGACGCCGTCTCCCACGACGAGGAGCCGGCCTCGTCGCCCGGGGACGCGCCGACGGTGTGCCCGACGGTCGCCTGTGGACCTTCCAGCCGACGAAGTGGCTGCCCCGGCGCGCCGATGCCCTCCTGGGCAGGAGCGCCGACACCCGGATCGCCCACGCGGTCCTCCAGGTCGTGCGGCGGCTGCGTCTCACGGCGCCGCTGCTGTGGGTGAACGACCCGGCGGGCGCGACGCTCGCCCGGATCACCTCGTGGCCGAGCCTCTACGACATCACGGACGACTGGCTCGCAGCCCACCGCCCACCGGCACAGCACGCGCGCCTCCGTGCCGACGAGGACTTCCTCATGGCGACGTGCCACACGGTCGTCGTGTGCTCCGAGGCGCTCGCCCGCACGAAAGGGGCGGTCCGCCCCGTCCGTCTCGTCCCCAACGCCGTGGACCTCGACGCCTTCCGTCGACCGCGCCCACGTCCGCGTGACCTCCCGCCCGGCCGCGTCGCGCTCTACGCGGGCACCGTGCACCCCGACCGGGTCGACGTCGGTCTCTGCGCACGCCTCGGCGACGAGCTGCGCGCGACCGGGCTGGGCACGCTCGTGCTCGTCGGCCCGGCACTGCTCTCCGAGCGGGACGTCTCCGTCCTGCGGGGAACCGGCGTCCAGCTGCTCGGACCGCGGCCCTACACGACCGTGCCGGCCTACCTCCAGCACGCAGACGTCCTCGTCGTCCCGCACGTCGTCGACCCCTTCACGGACTCCCTCGACCCCATTAAGCTCTACGAGTACCAGGCAGTCGCACGGCCCGTCGTGTCCACGCCTGTCGCGGGGTTCCGCGACCTGCACGACCCGGCGGTGCACGTCCTCGACAGCAGGGTCTTCGTCGACGGGGTCGTCAGCGTGCTCGTCGGGCCACCCCTGCCGCCCGGCCCGCTCCCCCAGTCCGCGGTCGTGCCCACGTGGGCGGAGCGGATCACCGCCATGCACGACATCCTCGTCGGCCTCCGCGCGACGACCTGATCCTCGTGGGGGCCGCGCCTACCGGGGTGCAAGCGCCGCGGACCAGGCCCGGAGGACAGCCGTGCACGTGCGGTCGATCATGAAGCGCCGCTGCGCGTGGAGCCACGCGGCGCGGGCACGGTCCCGCGCACCCTGCGGGTCGTCGAGGACGTCGAGGATCGCGTCCGCGAGCGCGGCGACGTCGCCGGGCGGGACGAGCAGACCGAACGGTGTCCGCGAGTGGCGGGCCTGCCCCGGCTCCTCTCGCGCTGCGTGACGCCCGCCGTCCGGGAGGAGGATCTCGGGAACTCCTCCGGCCCGGGTGGCGATGACCGGGACGCCCCGAGCCATCGCCTCGACGACCACCTGCCCGAACGGCTCGGCGACCGGAGACGCGTGGACGCAGACGCTCAACCCGTCGAGCTCCCGGACCGGGTCGTCGACGAAGCCGGTGAGGACGACCCTCTCCTGGAGCCCGAGCGACCGGACGAGCGACCGCACCTCGGCCTCGTAGCCCTCCTCCCCGAAGAGCGCAGCGCCGACGATGCGGACCGTCACCTGCGGGTGGCGTGCGACGACGTCCGCCGCGGCCCGGACGAGCTCCTTCTGCCCTTTCGTCGCGCTCAGGCGCCCGATCATCCCGACGACCGGCGCGGGAGGCTCCGCCCGCTCCGTCCACGCCCGCACCTGCGTGGGAAGGAGCCCCGGGTACGCGAGCGTCCAGCGACCTCGGGGCGGGCCGATGCTCTCGGCCGTGGCCATGGAGTTGACGACGACGTGCCGCGGGACCGTCCGGGCGAGCGCGCGCACCACCGCCGCGACGGGTGCCGGGAGGTAGTCGGCCGCGATGCGGTCGTGGACGTGCCACACGAGCGGGACCCGAGCGAGCAGTGCGGGAACCATGCACAGGAGGTCCGCCTTGAGGGTGGTCGCGTGGAGGACGTCCGGTGCCTGGGCGCGGACCGTCCGGGTGAGGCGCGCCGTGAACCGGACGACCTCGACCGCTGCGACGAGCACGCCACGCAGCGCGGACCACGACCGGACCGTCGCGTCCCGGTGCGCGGTCCGGACGTCGGCACGCAGGGGCAGGACCGCGACCTCGTGACCGTCCACCTCGAGGCGGTGCCGCACCGGACCGTCCTCGAAGAGGAGCACAGCCACCGACGCGAGGCTCGGGTCGAGCGCGCCGCAGAGCCGCACGAGGGCGAGCTCGGCTCCCCCCAGGGCGGCCGTGTGCCCGACGACCAGGACGCGCGGCACGTCAGGCGGCCGTGTGCGGGCCGGACTGCCGGGCCGGCTCGACCTCCCGTGCCGGGTCGTCCTCGTGTGCTGGGTCGTCCTCGAACGGTGGTCTCTCCTCCTGCACCGGGTGGTCCGCAGCGCCGTCGGCGGACGCCTGCGGGACGGGGCGCACGGTCGGAGGGTCCGACGGCTCGGGCGCGTACGTGGAGGCGTACGTCATGCGCTTGTCCGCCGTCCGCCCGTGGAGCGCGACGCCGACGAGCGTGACGTTCGCACCGTCCAGCCGCGAGGCGGCGTCCTCGAGCACGCCGCGGTCGGTGTGCCCGATGGTGGCGACCAGGACGACGCCGTCGGTGTACCCGCCGAGGATGATGGCGTCGGCCGCCGCGAGCACGGGTGGCGCGTCGATGACGACCACCTGGGCGGCTGCGCGCACCTCCTCGATCATGCGCCGGGCCGCGGCGCTCGCGAGGTAGTCGGCGGGGTCGAGGCTCGTCGTCGGCGCCGGCAGGTACCGCAGGCCGTTGACCTCGGTCGGGCGCAGGTTGGCGAGCGCGGCGCCGTCGTCCGGATGCAGCCCGGAGGTCTCGCCGTGAGCGCGTCGCCATCGCCTCGGTTCCCTCGTGTCCCACCCGACCGGCGCAGGGAGCAAGGTCTCGAGGTCGCTCCGGCGGAGGTCGCCGGACATGACGATCGTGTCCCTGCCCGACAACGCCCACGAGGCGGCGAGGTTGGCGACGATGAAGCTCCGAGGCGCGTCGGGCTCCGTCGCGCTGACGACGATCGTGAGCGCAGTGCCCTCCTTGGTCGCCTGGATCGCGGTGCGCAGCTCACGGATCGACTCCGTGAACGGCGTGGCCGACTTGCCGTCGACCGGGAGCAGCCCGGCGACCGCGGCGGTCTGCGCCGACCGACGCACGTCCGCCAGCTCCGCGAGGACGGGCGCACCGGCGAGCGTACGAGCCAGCTTGGTGGTGGAGACGGTCGAGTCGAGCGCCCGCCGCAGCAGGGCGAGACCGAGACCGAGGAGGAGGCCTGCGAGCAGCGCGAGCGTGAGGACGGAGCCGGCACCCATCCCGATCGGCGTGCCCCCGCCGGCTGCTTGCGCCAGGGTGCCGGGCGACCCGAGAGCCGCGGCGATGTTCTGCTGTGCGGCCAGCGTCCCGTAGGAGGACAGGACAGCTTCGAGGTCGGCCGCAGCGATGGGGTCGTCAGGGTTCGCGACGGTCGCTGCCTGGAGGTCGAGCGCCTTGGTCCGCGCGTTCGCCATGTTCTCGTCCAGGGTGGTCAGCGCCGAGGACCACTGCGCGTCGATGTGCTCGAGGTACGCGGAGGCGAACGCGTTCGCGACCGTGACCGCGCGGTCCTCGGAGAGGGCGCGCGCGCCGATCGTCACCCGCGCGGTGACGGGGTCGTGGGACGCGTCGACGACCGCAGCGAGGTCCGCCGGCACCGACCCGTCGCCGAGGAGCTCCGCTGCACGCGCAGCGACGTCCGGGGAGGTGACGTCGATCGGGTCGATCGTCACGACGGGTGGGTTGACGGTCGCCGCCGTCGGGGCGTCGATGCGGAACTGGACGGTCGCGATGCTGTGGAAGGGCACCTCGCGCGACGAGAGGTACGCCGCCCCCGCGACGAGGCCCACGATCACGGAGGCGACGATGAGCCACTTCCCTGCCCAGAGCGTCCGGACGAGATCCTTCAGGGTCATGCGAGCCTCCTATCGGTCATGACGGGCGAGCTCACCGTCGACGACGTCGTGCAACCGGGCCGTGAACGTCTCGGCCGAGAAGGTCTGGGCGTGCCGCAGGAGCACCTCGGTGTCCCAGGCCGTGTCGAGCGCCTCTCCGACCGCCGCCGCGATCTCCGCCGGCTCGGGGCGGTGGAAGAACGTCCCGGTGATCCCCCCGCGCACCGTGTCGAGGTAACCACCGTCACGGAGGACCACGGAGGGCCGTCCGAACGCCGCGGCCTCGAGCGGCGAGAGGCCGTAGTCCTCGTAGGACGCCGCCACGAGCGCGAGGCACGACCGGTAGAGCCACCGCAGCTCGGCGTCGCTCACGCGACCGAGCAGCAGCACGTTGCGGTGCCTGCCCGACGCGACGAGACCCTCGAGGCGCCCTCGGTCGGGACCGGACCCGACGACCAGGACAGGGAGGTCGGGCCGTCGCCCGGCCGCCATGATGACGGCGTCGACGTTCTTGTAGGGCAGGAGGCGGGCCACGCACAGGAGGAAGTCGCCCCCCTCGACCGCTCGTCCCGTGACGCTCCGGTCGAGCGCCGCCGGACGGACCTCGTCACCGGACGGCAGGAGCGCCGGCGGCGGCGCGACGACCTCCGCGTCGATGCCGTAGGCGACCCGCACCGCCATCCGTGTGACCGTGGAGTTCGCGAGGTACCTGTCGGCGCTGTGCGCGGCGCTGCGGTCCCAGCGTCGCAGCGGACCTGACGCGACGCCGAGCATCCCTGTCGCCACCCACCGCGAGGCCCGCTGCGCGGCGGACTCCCCCCGGCGTCCGACACCGAGGTACCTGTCCCGCTGGTAGAGCCACCTCGCGGGTGCGTGGCAGTACACGACCTTCCGGCCCGAGGTGGGGAAGCCGTGCGCCCAGCCGGTCGAGCTCGCGAGCACCACGTCCGCGTCGATGACCTGTCCGGAGACCGCGTGGGCCAGGAACGGCAACGCGTACCGATGGTGCCGGCGGAGGGCGCCGAACCGGTTGAGGGAGGTCGTCCGGACGTCGAGGTCGGCCATCTCGGGGAACGTGCCGCCCGCGTCGTAGAGCGTCGTGTAGAAGGGCGAGCCGGGGAAGGCCGCAGCCAGCAGCAGCGCCACGCGCTCCGCGCCACCGCGCTGGGTCGCGTAGTCGTGCGCGAGCGCCACGCGTGTCGTCATGTCCCCACCTCGTCACAGGCGCGGCGCCGCTCGCCGCACCTGCACCAGTCAAGCCACGCGGGGCGGAGGTGTCACGGGGGCGAGGGCCCGGAGCGGGGCGACCGTCGGGATGAAACTTCCGTCATCCACGCCAGCACAGGTGAGAGGCAAGAGGCGGCGGGGTGATCTTCCGGGTGACTCGTGCTCGCGAGCCGCCCGGGGCAGGTTCAGGCCTTCGTGTGGAACTTGCCCTGCGCGGCGAGGAGCCCCTCTGTGACGATCATCTCGGCCGCGTCGGCGGCGTCGTCGAGCAGGAACGGGAGCTCCTTGCGCTCGACCGTGCTGAAGTCCTTGAGGACGAAGTCGGCGGTGTCCATGCGACCCGGCGGCCGGCCGACGCCCGCCCGGACGCGGACGTAGTCGCGGGTGCCGAGCGCCTTGGTGATGTCGCGGAGCCCGTTGTGCCCGCCCTCGCCGCCGCCGCTCTTGCACTTGACGTCGCCGAACGGGATGTCGACCTCGTCGTGGACCACGAGCACGTGCTCGGGCGCGACGTCGAAGTACTGGGCGAGCCCGGCCACCGGTCCGCCTGAGGTGTTCATGTACGTCGACGGCTTCGCCAGGACCACCCTCGGTCCCGGCGCACCGCCGGGCGCGACACCGAGGCGGGCCTCGGCGACCGCTGCCCGGGACCTGTGCGCGGAGAACGTCGCACGGTGCCGTGCGGCGAGCAGGTCGAGGACCATGTGACCGACGTTGTGACGGTTCCCCGCGTACTGGGGGCCGGGGTTGCCGAGCCCGACGACGAGCCACAGGTGGTCGGACATGGTCGGGCGCTCCTTGGAGGTTTCGGGACGGCGAAGCGCCCGGTACCGAACGGTACCGGGCGCTCCTCGACCACGTGCGGTGGCCGTGCTGCAGCGTGCGGGTCGTGCGTCGGGTGCTGGACCGACTAGAGCGAGGCGCCGGTCTCGGCGGCGGCAGCGGACGCGGCGGACTGGCCCGCAGCGACCTCGGCAGCTGCGGCGTCGTCGGCCGAGTTGTCCTGCGGCACGGAGACGAGCACGATGTCGGCGTCCGGGTCCGTGATGAGCGTGGCGCCCTCGGGGAGGACGATGTCGCGGGCGAAGACGGTCGAGCCGGCCGCGAGACCCTCGATGGACGCCTCGACGAACTGCGGGAGGTTGGTCGCGAGCGCCTCGATGACGACCGACTGCGACTCGAGGATGTGGATCGTGCCGGGAGCGGACTCGCCGACGACGTGCACGGAGACCTCGACCTCGACCTTCTCGCCACGCTTGACGATGAGGAGGTCGATGTGCTCGATGACGGCCTTGACCGGGTCGCGCTGGACGTCCTTGACGATGGCGAGCTCGAGGGCTCCGTCGAGGTCGATCTCGAAGAGGGCGTTCGCCTGCTTGAGGGCGAGCATCGTCTGGTGTCCGGGCAGCGCGACGTGCAGCGGCGCGGTGCCGTGCCCGTAGAGGACTGCGGGGATCTGGTTGTTGCGACGGGTGCGGCGGGCGGCGCCCTTGCCGAACTCGGTGCGGGCCTCAGCGACGAGCTTGATCTCAGACACGTGGAACTCCAGTGGAAGTGGTTGGGCCGACGACCGGGGGCAGTCGGCTGTCACACGCAGCGGCCGGGCGACACGGGGAAGCGACCTCTACGGATGACGGGCGGTTGCATCGGCGCGGGACATGTGACGGACGCGCAGCAGCGACCGCCCAGTCGATTACGGAGATCTGCGATCATCTGGACCATCCCTGGTCTCGCCGACCATCTCTGGTGGCTCGCGGCCGGTCGTACGGCCCGTCAGACGTCCCTCGCCGAGGCAACCCGACCACTATACCCGCGGCCTACCGCGGCGTCGAACCTGCAGGCCCGCGGGCGACGAACGCCCACGGGCCTGCTGCAGGGCTGGTGATGTCGGCGGAGCCGACGGTGCTCTCAGGCGTTGCCGTCGAAGAGCGACGTCACCGAGCCGTCGTCGAAGACCTCGCGGATCGCACGCGCGAGCAGCGGCGCGATCGAGAGCACGGTGAGCTTCGAGAACTGCTTGTCCGGCGTGATCGGCAGCGTGTCCGTGACGACGACCTCGCGTGCGCCGCACTCCTGGAGCCGCTGGGGCGCCGGGTCGGAGAGCACGCCGTGGGTCGCGGCGACGATGACGTCCTTCGCTCCCGCGTCGAGCAGCACGCGGACGGCAGCGGCGATGGTGCCGCCGGTGTCGATGAGGTCGTCGACGAGCACGCAGCTGCGCCCCTCGACGTCACCGACGACGCGGTTGGCCGCGGACATGTTCGGCTGGTGGATGTCCCGCGTCTTGTGGATGAAGGCCAGCGGGGCGTCCCCGAGACGAGCCGCCCACTGCTCCGCGACCCGGATCCGGCCCGCGTCGGGCGACACGACGGTGACGTTCGAGGCGTCGACCCGCGTGCGGACGTAGTCCGTGAGGAGCGGCATGGCCCACAGGTGGTCGACGGGTCCGTCGAAGAAGCCCTGCGCCTGCGACGTGTGGAGGTCGACGCTCATCATGCGGTCGGCACCCGCCGTCTTGAACAGGTCCGCCATGAGACGCGCCGAGATCGGCTCGCGGCCGCGGTGCTTCTTGTCCTGACGCCCGTAGCCGTAGAACGGCTGGACCACGGTGATCGTCTTGGCGGACGCGCGCTTGAGCGCGTCGCACATGATGAGCTGCTCCATGATCCACTGGTTGATCGGCGAGGTGTGGGACTGCAGGACGAAGACGTCCGCTCCCCGCACGCTCTCCCCGAACCGCACGTAGATCTCGCCGTTGGCGAAGTCGTACGCGGTGGTCGGGATGATCTCCGTACCGAGCTCGCGCGCGACGTCCTGCGCCAGCTCTGGGTGGGCGCGCCCGGAGGCGAACACGAGTCGCTTCTCGCTGTCCGGGGAGATGATTCCTGTCATCGGTCGCGGTGTCCTTCTGTGGTGCCGGAGGTCCCGGGCCGCGGCGCAGCCTGGTCGGGGGAAGCGGTCGGTGGGCTCGGCACCGGCAGGCTCGCCTGGTGGTCGGCCTGGGCGCGCTCTGCGCGCGCCTGCGCACCGAGGGTCGAGGTGTCGTGGCCGGACTCGAGCCGGATCCGCTCGGCCGCGTGGGCGGCGTCCGTCCCGGGTCGACGACGCTCGACCCAGCCCTCGATGTTGCGCTGGGCGCCGGCCGAGACGGCGAGCGCCCCGGACGGTACGTCGTTGCGGATGACGGAGCCGGCGGCCGTGTAGACGCCGTCGCCGATGTGCACGGGGGCGACGAAGAGGTTGTCCGCACCGGTCCGGGTGAAGGACCCGACCGTGGAGTGGTGCTTGGCGACGCCGTCGTAGTTGACGAAGACGCTCGCCGCGCCGATGTTCGTGTGCTCGCCGATCGTCGCGTCGCCCACGTAGGAGAGGTGCGGGATCTTCGACCCGTCGCCGATCGTCGCGTTCTTCGTCTCGACGAACGTGCCGATCTTGCCGGCGGTCCCCAGGACGGTGCCGGGGCGCAGGTAGGCGAACGGCCCGACGGTGGCGTCGTCGCCGATGACCGCGAGCGTGGCGTGCGTGCGGACCACCGAGGCGTGCACGCCGACCTCGACGTCGGTCAGCGTGGTGTCCGGACCGATCGTCGCGCCCTCGCGGATGACCGTCGCGCCGTGCAGCTGGGTGCCGGGGAGCAGGGTGACGTCCCGCTCGAGCTCGACGTCGACGTCCACCCACGTGGTGGCCGGGTCGACGACCGTGACTCCCGAGCGCATCCAGTCGTCGAGGATCCGTCGGTTGAGCTCGGCGCGCAGGACGGCGAGCTGGGCGCGGTCGTTGACGCCCTCGACGGCGAAGGGGTCGTCGGTGCGCACCGCGCGCACGGAGCCGCCCTCGCCCCGCGCGATCGCGAGGACGTCGGTGAGGTAGACCTCGCCCTGGGAGTTGTCCCGGCCGAGGTTCGCGAGCCCGTGACGCAGGACGGCCGCGTCGAAGACGTAGATCGACGAGTTGATCTCGCGGATCTCGAGCTGCTCGGCCGTGGCGTCACGGTGCTCGACGATGCCGGTCACCTCGCCCGTCGACGGGTCGCGCACGATCCGCCCGTAGCCGGTCGCGTCGTCGATCTCGGTCGTGAGGACCGTGACCGCGTTGCCGTCGGCGGCGTGCGCGGCGAGGAGCTCGGAGAGGGTGCCCGCGTCGAGCAGCGGGATGTCTCCGGCGATGACGACGACGGCGCCGGCGAGGCCGTCACCGACCCCGCGGCCCTCGTGCCCGTCCGGGATGCCGGCCTGCGCGGCCTGGGCGTGCGCAGCCGCGTCGAGCACACCGAGCGCGCACTGGACGGCCCGTCCGGTGCCAGGGATGTCGTCCTGGTCGACGACGAGGATCGAGGGGTCGATGCTCGCCGCGTGGCTGGCCACCGCCTCGCGCTCGTGACGGACGACGACGGCCACACGCACCGGGTCCAGCCCCTGGGCGGCGGCGATGGCATGACCGAGCATGCTGCGCCCCGCGAGGGAGTGGAGGACCTTGGGTGTGGCAGATCGCATCCGTGTTCCTTCGCCTGCGGCGAGGACGATGACGGCTGCGGGTTGAGCGGTGGTCACGAAGGGACTCCCGGTTGCTCGAGATCTGCCATGCAGGTGTGACCGAACGCCACGCCAGCTCCGCCCCCAGGACTCGAACCTGGACCAAGGGCACCAAAAACCCGTGTGCTGCCGATTACACCAAGGCGGAACGAACACCGTCGACCGCCCGCACAAGGCTCCGCCGTGGGGTGACCGCAAGATCACTGGACGAAACCGCACGACGCGCTCGTGGGTCCGGAATCATTCTGCCAGGATTTTCAGAGGGGCCAAACGCTCCCGTGGCGGTGTCCGGCATGATGGAGCCGTGGCTCCCGACAGCAAACGCATCCCTCGCTCGCGCATGACGGCCAAGGCGCGCCGCGAACAGCTGCTCGACGTGAGCCGGGCACTCTTCGCGGAGAAGGGCTTCGAAGGCACGAGCGTCGAGGAGATCGCCGCCCGCGCCGCCGTGTCCAAGCCCGTCGTCTACGAGCACTTCGGCGGCAAGGAGGGCATCTACGCGGTCATCGTCGACCGTGAGATCGAGGGCCTCACCAACGCGCTCACGGGGGCGCTCACCGCCGGCGGGCACCCCAAGGTCCTCCTCGAGCGGACGGCGCTGGCGCTCCTCGCCTACATCGAGGCGTCGGAGGACGGGTTCCGGATCCTCGTGCGCGACTCCCCCGTCGCCCAGGCCACCGGGACCTTCTCAAGTCTCATCGGCGACGTCGCCACGCAGGTGGAGCACCTGCTCGCGGAACAGTTCGCGCGCCGGGACCTGGACCCCAGCGTCGCACCGATCTACGCTCAGATGCTTGTAGGCATGGTTGCACTCACGGGCCAGTACTGGCTCGACGCGCGCAACCCGGACAAGACCGAGGTGGCTGCCCATCTCGTGAACCTCGCCTGGAACGGCCTCGCAGGGCTCGAGCGCGAACCGGCCCTCCGCTCGTCCGTCCAGGACTGACGAAGGGAACGCTGTGCCGGCGCTGGAGTTCGACGCACTCTCGAAGACCTATGGCACCCTGCGGGCGCTGGACGACCTGTCGTTCACGGTCGGCTCCGGGGAGATCTTCGGCTTCGTGGGGTCCAACGGCGCCGGGAAGTCGACGACCATGCGGATCGCCCTCGGCGTCCTCGCCGCCGACAGCGGTGAGGTCCGCTGGGACGGGCGCCCGCTCGACTTCGAGGCGCGTCGACACGTCGGGTACATGCCCGAGGAACGCGGCCTCTACCCGAAGATGAAGGTCGGCGAGCAGCTCGTGTACCTCTCGCGCCTGCACGGGCTCGGGACGCGCGACGCCACGTCCGCGATGGAGCGGTGGACCGAGATCCTCGGGATCGCGGAGCGCCGCGGTGACGAGGTGCAGAAGCTCTCCCTCGGCAACCAGCAGCGCGTCCAGCTCGCGGCGGCCCTCGTGCACGACCCTGAGATCCTCATCCTCGACGAGCCCTTCTCCGGCCTCGATCCTGTCGCGGTCGACGTCATGAGCAGGGTGCTGCGTGATCGGGCGGACGCCGGCGCACCCGTGATCTTCTCGTCCCACCAGCTCGAGCTCGTCGAGCGTCTCTGCGACCGCGTCGGCATCATCAAGGCCGGGTCGATGGTCACGACGGGTGCGGTCGACGACCTGCGCTCGTCGACCGCACCGCGCTGGCTCGTCGACGCGCCGGGGGCACCACCGGGCTGGACAGCAGGTCTCGCTGGCGTGACGACGGTCTCGACGGACGGGACACGCTCGATCGTCGAGGTGGCGGACGCACCGGACGCCGAGCAGGCCGTGCTGCGCGCCGCGCTCTCGACCGGGCCGGTCCGCGAGTTCGCCCGGCACCGTCCGAGCCTCACCGAGCTCTACCGGCACGTCGTCAGCGAGAACGCCGCCGGCGGCGCCCCAGTCCCCGGCGCGACGGCGAGCGTCGCGGTGCCAGCAGCATGAGCGCCCCCGCCCGCTCAGGCGCGTGGGAGGGCGTCCGCCTCGTCGCCGGCCGCGAGATCACCCAGCGCATCCGCACGAAGTCGTTCCTCTGGACGACGGTCGTGCTCCTCGTGCTCGTCGTCCTGGCCACCGTCGGCGCGTCGTTCCTCATGCGCTCCGAGACCGTCCTCCAGGTCGGGGTGACGGACGAGACGGCCTCCCTGAGCGAGTCCGTCACGGCCACGGCCGAGAGCCTCGGCGCGTCGGTCGAGGTCGTCACCGTCTCCGAGGCGGACGGCCGGTCCCAGGTCACCGACGAGGAGCTCGACGCCCTCGTCGTCGGATCGGCCGACGACTTCTCCGTCGTGGCGAAGAGCACTCTCGACGCCACCCTCAGCACCGTCTTCGGCCTGCTCGACCAGCAGGCGACGCTCGCCGGAGAGATCCTCGCCCTGGGCGGCGACCCGGCCGCGGTGAGCTCGGCGGTCGCCTCGGCCGCTCCCGACGTCGAGTCTCTCGACCCGCCGCCCGAGGTCGACGGGTCTCAGATCATCGCCGGATTCGTCGTCGGCATCCTGCTCTTCATCTCGCTGCAGATCTGCGGGCAGCTCGTCGCGCAGGGGGTCGTCGAGGAGAAGACGAGCCGCGTCGTCGAGCTCCTCCTCGTCACGCTGCGTCCGTGGCAGCTCATGACCGGCAAGGTCCTCGGCATCGGGGCGGTCGGCCTCGGGCAGGTCGCGGTGATCGCCGGCGCAGGCGTCGTGACCGCCTCCGCCCTGGGTCTCACCGACTCGATCAAGCTGGACCTCGGTGCGACCGCGCTGTGGACGACCGCGTGGTTCGTCGTGGGCTTCACCATGTACGCGCTGCTCTTCGCGGCGACGGCCGCCCTCGTCTCGCGTCAGGAAGAGGTCGCCGCAGTGACGACGCCGATCCTCCTCCTCATGATGTTCCCGTACATCGTCGGGGTGTCGGTGGCACCGTGGGCTCCCGACAACCCCCTCGTCGTCTGGCTCTCCTACATCCCGTTCACCTCGCCTCTCATCATGCCGATCCGGGTCGCCCTCGACGCAGTGCCGGACTGGCACGTGGTCGCGGCCCTCGCCGGGAACCTCGTCGTCATCCCGGTCCTCGTGTGGCTCAGCGGGCGCATCTACAGCAACGCCGTGCTCCGCACCGGGAGCAGGATCAAGGTCGCGGACGCCTTCCGGGGCGCGTGACAGCCCCTCGCCCCATCCGGCGGATGGTCCGTCAAGACTCTTGACGTCAAGTAATCTCAGCCTATGGAGCAGGAGCCGCACGAGGACGAGGTCGACCGGATCACCGCAGCGTGGCAGCGGGTCCGACCCGATCTCGACGTCTCGCCGCTCGCGGTCCTCTCCCGGGTGAGTCGCCTCGACCGGCACCTCGACACGGCACGCCGCGGCGCCTTCGCGCGCCACGCGCTCGAGCAGTGGGAGTTCGACGTCCTCGCCGCGCTCCGCAGGTCCGGAGAACCCTTCGCCCTGTCCCCGGGCGCGCTCGTCACGCAGACGATGGTCACGAGCGGCACGATGACGAACCGCATCGACCGCCTCGAGGCGCGCCGCTTCGTCGAGCGCCACCCCTCACCGGGGGACCGCCGCGGCGTCCTCGTCCAGCTCACCCCGTCCGGGCTGACGAGCGTGGACTCCGCCTTCTCCGACCTGCTCGACGTCGAGCACCAGGTCCTGGCCGTCCTCGACCCGGCGGACCAGCCGGCGATCGCCGACCTGCTCCGCCGCCTCGTGGCACAGTTCGACGAGCTGACCTGAGGCGGGCTGCGCCGAGCCGAGCGAGCGTCAGCCGGCGGTCTCGGCGAGGATCATCCACTCGTCCTCGAGGCCGTCCTTCTCCGCCGCGAGGCCCTTGAGCTCCTCGTCCAGCGCCACGACCGCCGAGTGGTCCGTGGCCTGGGCCGCCATCTTGTCGTGGATGCGCGTCTCGAGCTCCGCGATCTTGCTCAGGCGCCGCTCGATCCGGTTGAGCTCCTTCTTCGCGGCCCGGACCTCCGCGCCGCTCGGAGCGGCCGCACCGTCCCCGTCTCCCCCGCCGGAGGGCCCGTCGGTGGTCGCGGAGCCGGACGCGCCGCTGTCGCGGAGCGCGATCGCCTCGTGCCGCAGCTCGAGGTACTGCTCGACTCCCCCGGGAAGGTCACGGAGCGTGGCGTCCCCGAGCAGCGCGACCTGCCGGTCGCAGACGCGCTCGAGCAGGTAGCGGTCGTGCGAGACGACGATGAGCGTGCCCGGCCAGCCGTCGAGGAGGTCCTCGAGCGACGCGAGCGTGTCGGTGTCGAGGTCGTTCGTCGGCTCGTCGAGCAGGAGCACGTTGGGCTCGCCGACGAGGAGCCGCAGGAGCTGCAGACGCCGGCGCTCTCCGCCCGAGAGGTCACGGACGAGCGTGGACGCCCGGTCGCGCGTGAAGCCGAGCCGCTCCACGAGCTGGGCAGCGGTGAGCTCCTTGCCGTCGACCTCGACCGTGCGCTTCTCCCGCTCGATGACCTCGAGCACGCGCAGACCCGAGATCTGGTCGAGCTCGTCGACGTCCTGGGTGAGCTCGGCGACGTCGATCGTCTTGCCGCGCTTCACCCGGCCCGCCTCCGGCTGCGACCGCCCGGAGAGAAGCTTGAGGAGGGTCGTCTTGCCTGCGCCGTTCACCCCGACGATCCCGTACCGGTCCCCGGGGCCGAGGCGCCACGTGACGTCGTCGAAGAGCAGCCGGCCGTCGGGGTTCGGCGACCCGTCGGCGTTCGGGACGCGCAGCGTGACGTTCTCGAGGTCGAGCACGTCCTTGCCGAGCCGCTTCGTGGCCATGCGCGTCAGCTCGAGCGGGTCGCGCGGCGCCGGCTCGTCGGCGATGAGCGCAGCTGCCGCGTCGAGCCGGAACTTGGGCTTGGACGTGCGCGCGGGAGCCCCGCGCTGCAGCCACGCGAGCTCCTTGCGGAGCAGGTTGTTGCGCTTCTCCGCCGTGACCGACGCGGCACGGGCACGCTCGGCCCGCGCGAGCACGTACGCGGCGTACCCGCCCTCGTAGCCCTCGACCGAGCCGCTGCCGTCACCGGTGACCTCCCACATGCGCGTGCAGACCGCGTCGAGGAACCACCGGTCGTGGGTCACGACGACGAGCGCCCCGCGTGCACCCTGGCGGGCGTAGCGCTCGCGCAGGTGGTCCGCCAGCCACGCCACGCCCTCGACGTCGAGGTGGTTGGTGGGCTCGTCGAGGAAGATGACGTCGTGCTCGGCGACGAGGAGGGCGGCGAGAGCGACCCGGCGACGCTGACCGCCCGAGAGCGCGTCGGCGTCCTGGTCGAGGTCGAGGTCGCCCAGGAGACCCATGTGCACGGAGCGGATCTTCGCGTCCGTCGCCCACGTGTGCTCCTCGGCGTCACCGAAGACCACGTCGCGCACGCTCTGGCCGGGCACGAGCTCGTCCCGCTGGTCGAGCATCCCGACGGACAGGCCACCGACCTGCGTCACCCGGCCGTCGTCCGGCGAGAGCTTCCCGGCGAGCAGACGCATGAGCGTCGACTTCCCGGCACCGTTGGGACCGACGACGCCGACCCGGTCGCCGTCGTCGATACCGAGACTGATGCCGTCGAGCAGCGTGCGCGTGCCGGCCATGAACCGCAGACCGTCAGCACCCAAGAGGTGAGCCATGAACTTCTTCCGTCGAGTTGCGTGGAGGACCGCTGGGCGGTCAGAGGATGACGCGGGCGCCGGGCACAGGCCCCGAGGCGCAGACCGCAGACTCGCAGACACCCGCGACCGTCATGGCCGCGGCGATCGCGAGAGCGTGCTGGTGGCTGCGACCGAGGGCGGCGACCGTCGGGCCGGAGCCCGAGACGACGACCCCGAGGGCACCGGCGTTGGCCGCGGCACCTATTGTCTCAGCAAGGTCGGGGGCGAGGTCGATCGCCGGCCCCTGGAGGTCGTTGGACAGCGCGAGACCGAGCCGGGTCGCGTCCCCCGCGCGCAACGCCGCCATGACGGCCGTGTCCGCGTCGGGCGCCAGGTCTCGTCCGCGGGCGACGAGCTCGTCGAAGTGCCGGAACACCGCGGGCGTCGACAGACCCTCGGACCGCAGCGCGAACGCCCAGTGGAACGTCCCGCGCACCATCGCCGGGGTGAGGACGTCACCGCGCCCCGTCCCCACGGCCGTGTGCCCCTGGAGCGCGAACGGCACGTCGGCCCCCAACGTCGCCGCGACCTCCGAGAGCTCCTCCCGCGACAGGCCCGTGCCCCACAGGGTGTCGAGGGCGACGAGCGTGGCAGCCGCGTCCGCCGACCCGCCCGCCATGCCGCCGGCCACCGGCACGCCCTTGGTGATCTCGAGGAGGGCACCACGGGAGACGCCCGTCCGATCGGCGAGAGCCCGCGCCGCGCGCAGCGCGAGGTTCGTGTCGTCGACCGGCACGTGCTCCGCGCCCGGGCCGGTCACCGTGAGCGAGAAGGAGTCGGCCTCGACGGCCACGACCTCCTCGTACAGCGACACCGCCTGGAAGACGGTGATGAGCGGGTGGTACCCGTCCTCGTCGCGCGGACCCACGTGCAGGGACAGGTTGACCTTCCCCGGGGCCCGGACCTTCACGGACGGGCGCGCCGTCGTCACGCTCGTCAGGTGCGTCGGTCCGGTCATGCTCCGCCCTCCGCCTCGTCGGCGACAACCGTCGCCGGCTGCTGCGCGGCCTGCGGCTCGTGTGCCCGGGCGCGCTCGGCCGCCTCGAGCGCCTCGGCGATCCGCGCGAACTCGTCGACGGTCAGGCGCTCTCCGCGCGCGCCCGGATCCACGCCTGCTGCCTCGAGTGCCGCCTGAGCCGCTGCCGGCGACCCGGCCAGCCCGGCCAGCGCGCCACGGAGCGTCTTGCGACGCTGCGCGAAGGCCGCGTCGACCACCCGGAAGACGCTCTGCCGGGAGGCGCTCGTCTGCGGGTGGTCGCGGCGTTCGAGGAGGACGAGCGCCGAGTCGACGTTCGGCACCGGCCAGAAGACGGAGCGACCGATCGTCGCCGTGCGCCGTGCGCTCGCGTACCACGCGGCCTTGACGGAGGGGATGCCGTAGGTGCGGTTCCCGGGCGGCGCCGCGAGCCGGTCCGCGACCTCGGCCTGGACCATGACGAGCACACGGTCGAGAGAGGGGAAGCGCTCCAGGAAGGTGAGCAGCACCGGGACTGCGACGTTGTACGGCAGGTTGGCCACGAGCGCGGTGGGCGGCGGGCCGGGCAGCTCCGTCACCGTGAGCGCGTCCTGCACGACGACCGTGAGCCGGTCCGCCTGCTCCGGCGCCATCTCGCCCACCGTGAGCGGCAGCTGCGCAGCGAGGACCGGGTCGATCTCGACCGCGACGACGCTCACCCCTGCCTCGAGCAGGCCGAGCGTGAGCGAGCCCAGACCAGGGCCGACCTCGACGACGTGCTGCCCCGCCTCGATGCCCGCCGACCGCACGATCTTGCGGACCGTACCCGCGTCGTGCACGAAGTTCTGGCCCAGCGTCTTCGTGGGCCGGACACCAAGACGCCCTGCCAGGTCACGGATCTGAGCCGGACCGAGCAGGGCGTTCAGGGTGTTGGTCATACGGATGAGCCTAGAGGTTCATCGACGGAGAGGACGTCGGAGCACCGGTGACGGTGCTCCGACGCACCCGTCAGCGCAGGCCGAGCTTCGACGAGCAGTGCGGCCACTGGCCCCAGCCCGAGCGGGCCTGGAGCACCTGCGCGAGCCGCGTCTGCTCTGCCGCCGACGCCTGGGACGGCAGACCCGAGCCGCCCACGCTCTGCCACGTGCCGACGGAGAACTGGTAGAGGCCGTGGTACAGGCCGTTGCTGCTGACGATCGACGGGTTGCCACCCGACTCGCACTGGGCGAGGCGAGACCACACGTCGCCGGTGACGACCGCCGCGGGGGCGGGCTCGGCGCCGGCCGGTGCGGTCGCCGCCGGGGCGGTGACCTTCGGGGCGACGACCTTCGGCCGCTCCTTCGTGCCCTGGACGAGAACCTTCGTCACCGGCGCGGTGGTCACGGCGTCGGAGACGAGGACGCGGGACTCCTCGACGCCGTCGACGGTCGTCACCGAGAACACGGTCGTCTGGACGCCCTCGACGCCCTCGACCTTGGTCGCGACATCGAGGTCCTCGAAGCGCGTGGCGTCCTCTTCGGTGACCGTCTCGAACGGGATGGCAGCCGTGACGGCCTGGTCGGCGACCGCGACGCGGTTGACGACGATCGTCAGCTGCGTGTCGTCGACCCGCGGGTCGGCGATCACGTCGGACGGTGCCTCTGCGGTGGCGTCGGCGGCAGGAGCCGCAGGAACGGCCGGGTCGACCGGCGCGGCGGGATCAGCCGGCACGGCAGCCTGCGCGGCCGCGTCGACGGCCTGCTGCGCAGCGAGCTCGGCGGCCCGCTCCTGGGCCTGGAGCGCCTCGGGCGTGGGCAGGTGCTGGACGGAGACCCGGTCCAGCTCGCCCAGCACCACACCCGTGTCGGTGAAGATCGTGTCGAGCCCGACAGAGCCGTCGGGGATGCTCGTGGTCACACCGTCCACGAGGAGGTCGACCGGACCGTCGATGCTCAGACGGAGCCCGACGTCGGTGCGGCCCTCGGCCTCGGAGCGCGAGGCGACGAGACGGACGTCGCCGCCACGGGACGCGTACGCCTCGAGGAGCTCGTCGGCGTCCACGGCCGTCGTGGTGATCTCGGTGGCGACGCCGTCCTGCTCGAGCGTGATGACGCGCGCGTACCGGACGACGACGTCGGCGTCCTCGGACAGCTCCGCGTTCGACGACGGGGCGACGAGGTCGTCGTCACCGACGGTGATGCCCTGCTCGGCGAGGACGCCGGCGACGGACCCGGAGAAGGTCGACACGGTCGTGACGGTGCCGTCGACGTCGAGCGTGACGGTCTTGTGCGCGTCCGCGTAGACGGCGGTGCCACCGCCGGCGAGGGCCAGCACGAGGCCGCCACCGACGATGAGCGCGGTGCGGCGTCCCTTGCGGCGTGCGGGACGTGAGGAGGTGTTCTCGAGGCTCGTGGCCTCGGAAGAGTGGAGGGGGGCCGTGGTGAGGCCTGCGTCGGTCGAGTCGGTCGGGCTCGGGCTACGGTGCGACGCGGAGTCGCGGAAGGGGTTCTTCAACTGGTGTCCAGACGTGGAGCCTCCCGGGCACAGAAAGTCGCTGCGGCTGCTGCCGTCGCCCGAGGGCGTCGCGTCTGTCCTGATCCGGCCATCGTGCCGGCGTCTGGAGAGCGTCGAGACGCCCGTCGAGCCGGCTGCGCTCTGGGTCGACCGCTCGGTGACGAGCGGTCGAGCGGGTCCAGGCAACGATCGACCGTAACCGATCCGTGATAATCCGCCAACCGCGTCCGACCGCCTGCACACGCTTTCACAGTGCTTCCCGCGCCCGACCGGCCGCTCAGACCACCGCGATCTGCCGCAAACCCGCTGTTGAGCGGCAGATCCGCGACACGCGCTCGTGCGGGTGAAACTTCACCCGGTGGATCAGTACCAGCCGGACGACTGGGACTTGGCCCACGCCCCGCACGGCGTGCCGTAGCGACCCTCGATGTAGTTGAGTCCCCAGGTGATCTGGGTGGCCGCGTTGGTCCGCCAGTCGGCGGCCACGCTCGCCATCTTCGAGCCGGGGAGCGACTGCGGGATGCCATAGGCCCCGCTGGACGTGTTCTCCGCGGTGACGTTCCAGTTGCTCTCCTTGGTCCACAGCCGCTCGAGGCACGCGAACTCGTCGGCGCCGTACCCGCGCTCGAGAGCCATCGCCTGTCCGAGAGCCCGCGCGGAGCCCGGGTCGATGACGATGGTCGTCGGGTCGGGAAGCTCGAGGGTCCCGATGTGGACGATCTCGTTCTTCGGGGCGACGGTCACCTGGCGGGCGACGACCGTCCTCGCGGACTCGACGCCGTCGACGAGCGCGATGTCGTAGGTGGTGATCGCCTGCCCCACCTTGCCGGCCTGCTTCACCACGCGCTGCCCCACGACGAGCTTCGGGTCTTCCGTCTCCTCGACGACGAACGGGAGGACCTCGGTCTCGGTCGTGGTGCTCGAGGCGACGCGGCCGACGGAGATCACCTGCCCGTCGGCCGGCACGGCGTCGAGGCCAGGGGTCACGACGTCTCCAGGACTGAGGACGACGCCGAGGTCGCCGAGCACGTCGCGCACCGACGCGGCGGTGGTCGCACGCTCGATCAGCTGCCCGTCGATCGCGACCGTGAGGTGCTTGACCGTGGAGATCTTCAGCGGTGACCGCCCCACGGCGGCCGAGCGTGAGGCCGAGACCATGGCCCCCTCCGCACGGGGACCGAGCTCGTCGAGCACCTCGCCCACGGTGAGGGCCGTCGAGGCGATGGTCTGCATCTCGCCGTCGATCTCGACCTGGAGGTCCTTGAGGGTCCGCACCACGATGAGGTCGCCGTCACTGACGACGGTCGAGCCGGCAGGGTAGACCTGGTCGTCCGCGCTGAGCTCGACGAGGTGCCCGTCGAGGATGTCGTCCACCGTCCGGCCGAACGCGGAGACGGTCTGCAGCTCACCGTTCACCTCGATCGTCACGGACTTGTGCATCGTCGTGAAGGCCGTCGTCGCTCCGGCGAGCGTCACGAGGACGACCGCCTGCGCGACGAGGCGGACGGACCGTGGAGCGCGCGGCTCGGGCCGGACTCCGCCCCGCAGGTTGGCGATCACGTGTGGGCTGACCCTCTCCGTCGGTCGTGGCAGTCGTCTCGCGGCTGCCGGCGCTCGGGCTGGTGTCTCTCCGGACTCATGCTGGGCACACCCCCGGGCGCACTCACGAGCTCCCCCACGGTAGCCGAGCACCAACCCGAGATCATCCCTCGGCGGCCCAAGATGCGGAACTCTCACGAAGTCTTCATCGTTGCGTCCTCCTCCGGCGCTCTCGCAGCGGACGGGTCGCTCGGTTCAGCGCGGCGCGGTCACCACTGCCCGTAGACGCCGACCGAGGTGGCGGCGACGGTGTCGCACGCGGTGACCAGGTCGACGTCGTGCACGGCAGCTACTGCGCGCAGGGTCACAGGGACGAGGTACGGCGCGTTCGGTCGCCCCCGGAAGGGGTGCGGGGTGAGGTACGGAGCGTCCGTCTCGACGAGGACCTGCGTGAGCGGCGTGCGGCGCAGCGCCTCGCGCAGGCCCGCGTTCGCGCTGAAGGTCACCGGGCCGGCGAACGACAGGAACCAGCCCTGGCGCGCGCAGTGCTCGGCCATCGCGGCGTCGCCCGAGAAGCAGTGGAAGACCGTGCGCTCGGGTGCGCCGTCGGACGCGAGGACGTCGAGCACCTCCGCGTGCGCGTCACGGTCGTGGATCTGCAGCGCGAGGCCGAGCTCCTTGGCGAGCGAGACGTGCGCTCGGAACGCCTCCCGCTGGACGACGACGCCCCGCTCCCCGGTCCGGAAGAGGTCCATCCCGGTCTCGCCGATCGCCCGGACCCGGTCGTTGCCGCGGGCGATGGTCGCGATCTCGGCGAGCGCGGTGTCGAGGTCGACGGTGTGCCGCTCGTCCGGCGCCGGGGCGAGCCCGTCCGGCCCGATCTCGCGGACGCCGGCGTGCAGGGGCGCCTCGTTCGGGTGGATGGCGACCGCACCGAGGAGTGCGGGGTGCTCGCGCACGACCGCGTCCGTCCACCGGGCGGCCGGCAGGTCGCACCCCACCTGCACCATCCGCGTCACGCCGACCGCAGCGGCGTCCGCGACGAGCTCGGCGACCGTGGGGACCGGGTCACCATCGGCCAGGACGTGGGAGATCGAGTCGAGGTGGGTGTGGTTGTCGACCACCGGGCGCGGCAGCGCCTCCGGGGCCGGCGGCCAGCTCCGGTCACGCTCGCGTGCCACGCGGCTCTCCCGTCGTCCTCGGCTCGCCCGTGCTCAGGCCGTGGCCGCGGCGGGGTCGGCCGGTGCCGCGGGGACGGCCGGGTCGGCGTCCTCGAGGCGGGGGAAGAGCGCCGCGCCCTTCGTGACGCGCGTGCCGGCGGGGAGCGCGCCGAACGTGCCCGCCTCTGCGACCGGCTGCACGGCGAGTGCACCGAGCGGTTCCTCGGCCCCGAGCAGCACCCACAGACCCTGGGCAGCCTGCGGGATCACGGGGTTGAGGAGGACCGCGAGCGCGCGGAGCGACTCGGCCGCCGTGACGAGGATCGTCGCGAGACGTCCGCCCTCGACGCCCGCTCCGTCCTCGGTGGACTCCCCGGGAAGCTTGGCGACCTTCCAGGGCTCCTGCTCGGTGAGGTACATGTTCGTCGCGTCGACGAGGGTCCAGATGGCGTTGATCGCCTCGTTGGGCGAGATCCGGTCGATCGCGTCCTCGGCGTCGACGACGGCCTTGCGTGCGACCGTCTCGAGGGCGACCTCGGCGTCGGTGAGCGCGCCCGGCGCGGGGAGCGACCCGCCGAAGTTCTTCCCCACCATGGCGGCGACGCGGGAGGCGAGGTTGCCCAGGCCGTTCGCGAGCTCGGCGTTGTAGCGGGCGGCAAGGTCCTCCCACGAGAACGACCCGTCCGTGCCGAACGGGATCGCACGCATGAAGTAGTAGCGGAACGCGTCGGACCCGAAGTGGTCGATGATCACGTCGGGCGAGATCCCGGTGAGCTTGGACTTGCTCATCTTCTCGCCGCCGACGAGGAGCCAGCCGTGCGCGAACACGGTCGTCGGCAGCGGGAGCCCTGCGGCCATGAGCATGGCGGGCCAGATGACGGCGTGGAAGCGCAGGATGTCCTTGCCCACGAGGTGGATGCTCGCGGGCCAGGTCCGAGCGAACTTCTCAGCCTCGTCGGGGTCGGTCGACTCGAGACCCACGGCGGTGGCGTAGTTGAGGAGCGCGTCGAACCAGACGTAGAGGACGTGGGTGGTGTCCCACGGGATGGGGATGCCCCAGTCGAACGTCGACCGCGAGATCGACAGGTCCTGGAGCCCCTGCTTGATGAAGCCGATGACCTCGTTGCGCGCGCTGGCCGGCTGCACGAACTCGGGGTGGTCCTCGTAGAGCGCGAGGAGGCGGTCGGCGTACGCGCTCATCTTGAAGAAGTAGTTCTGCTCCGAGAGCTCCTCCACGGGCTTGCCGTGGACGGCGCACACCTTCTGGCCCTCGAACTCACCGGTGCCGTCGACGAGGTCGCCGGGGAGCTTGTACTCCTCGCACCCCACGCAGTAGGGGCCCTCGTAGGAGCCCGCGTAGATCTCGCCCTTGTCGTAGAGACCCTGGATGAAGGCCTGGACGCGCTCGGTGTGGCGCGGCTGCGTGGTGCGGATGAAGTCGTCGTTGAGGACGTCGAGCGTCTCGAGGACGGGCTTCCAGGAGGACTCGACGAGGCGGTCCGCCCACTCCTGCGGCGTGACGCCGTTCGCCTCGGCCGTGCGCAGGATCTTCTGCCCGTGCTCGTCCGTCCCGGTGAGGAACCAGACGTCCTCCTGGCGCTGGCGGTGCCAGCGGGTGAGGACGTCCGCCGCGACCGTCGTGTACGCGTGCCCGATGTGCGGGGCGTCGTTGACGTAGTAGATCGGGGTGGTGAGGTAGAAGGACGTGGGTCCGGTGCCGGCACCGGACGCGTCACGGGGTGCTGGGATTCCTGCGGTGGCCATGCGCCCCATGATAAGTCGTCACGGGACGCCGTCCGTGCTCAGTCCGCGCTCGGTGTCTGTGGCTCCGGGGGGTCGACGTTCGGGGGCCCGACCGTCGTGGGCGAGCCGGTACCGGTCGGTGTGATCGTCACCTCGAGCAGCTGGTCGTCGCCCACGCGCGGTGTGCCGCGGCCGTCCGTGTTGTTCGTCAGCACGCGCAGCGTGCCGTTGTTCGCGACGACGACGGCACGGAGCCGACCATGCACCCCGTCCAGGAGCGCCTGGGGTTCCCCGACTCCCTGGGCGGCGAGCGGTACCCGCCAGAGCGTCTCGCCGCGCAGCCCTGCGAGGTACACGCCCTCGTCCGTCACCGCGAGGCCGCTCGGGGAGGCGTCCGACGTCGGCCACGTGACGAGGGGGGCGACGAAGCCTGCCGAGCCGCCGTCGGCACCGTCGGCATCTTCTGTGTCCTCTGTACCGTCCGCGCCTCCTGTCCCTTCGACGTCCGGCCACCCGTAGTTCCCGCCGGCGACGACGAGGTTGAGCTCGTCGAACCGGTCTTGGCCGAACTCGGCCGCGAACATCCGGCCGTCGGCCGACCAGCCGATGCCCTGGACGTTGCGGTGACCCATGCTCCACATCGGCGAGCCGGGGACGGGGTTGTCCGGTGCCGCCGCACCGTCGGGCGTCACCCGGAGGATCTTGCCGGCGAGCGAGTCGGGGTTCTGGGCGTCCCGCGGCGTCCCGGCGTCGCCGGTCGTGACGTAGAGGAAGCCGTCCGGTCCGAACGCCACCTGCCCGCCGTTGTGGTTGGAGGCGGCCGGGATCGCGTCGAGCACCGGGGTGAGCGCGCCGAGGGTCTGACCGGTCAGCTCGCCCCAGAGCACCTCGTTGCCACCCTGGGCCGTGCGGTAGACGTAGACACGGCGGTCCTCGGCGAACGTCGGCGACACGGCGATGCCGAGCAGCCCGCCCTCGCCGCCGGACGTGGTGCCGTCCGCGAGCTCGACGGCCCCCGGACCCGTGAGCGCGGTCGGCGTGGCCGGTCCCGCTCCGGGACGCAGCCACTGGACGGTCCGCGTGTCACGCTGCGTGACGAGCCAGGCTCCGTCCGGCAGCTCGGCGACACCCCACGGCGCGGCGAGACCTGTCGCGAGCGACCCGGTGACCTCGGCCGTCACGGTCGGGACCTCGGGGACGCCCGCACCCGGCATCGACGACGCGGTCGGTTCCGGCTCGGGCTCCCCCGGCACAGGCGCAGCCGTGGAGGCCGACGGCGCCGGAGCCGGCACCTCGTCGTCGGAGCAGGACGCCAGCACGAGCGCCGCCACGAGGACGGTCGCTGCTGCCGCACCACGTCCGCGGGTCACAGCTTCGTCAGCCCCTTCTTCAGGCCGCGCACGGCCTGCCCGATGCGGTGCTCGTTCTCGATGAGCGCGAAGCGCACGAACTCGTCACCGCCGGCACCGAAGCCGACACCGGGAGAGACCGCCACGTCGCACTCCTCGATGACGTGCTTGGCGAACTCGATGGAGCCCATCTCGCGGTAGGCCTCCGGGATGCGCGCCCACACGAACATCGTCCCGCCGGGCTTCGGCGTCTCCCACCCGATGCGGTTGAGCCCGTCGACGAGAGCGTTGCGCCGGGACTCGTAGACGTCCGAGATCTCCCGCGGGACGTCGACCGCCTCGTTGAGCGTGACCGTCGCCGCGATCTGGATGGGCTGGAACGTGCCGTAGTCGAGATAGCTCTTGAGCTTGCCGAGCGCACCGACGACGTCCGAGCGTCCGACGAGGAACGCCACCCGCCACCCCGCCATGGAGTACGACTTCGTCATCGAGTACAGCTCGACCGCCACCTCGGTGGCACCCTCGCACTGCATGATCGACGGCGGCGTGAAGCCGTCGAACGTCATGTCCGCGTACGCGAGGTCGTGGACGAGCACGACGTCCTTGTCCTGCGCCCAGTCGACGAGCCGCTGCAGGTCCTCGAGGGTCGCGACCGTGGTCGTCGGGTTGTGCGGGAAGCTCAGCACCACGACGCGGGGCTTGGGCCAGCCGAGCTCCCACGCCGCCATGACCCGGTCGATGAAGCCCGACGCGTCCGTGCCGTCGCCGATCGGCACCTGCCGGGCGTCGGCTCCCGCGAAGTACGGTCCCCAGATGTGGATGGGGTAGCTCGGGGTCGGCACGATCGCCGAGTCGCCCGGCTGCAGCAGCACCCACATGAGGTGGCTGAAACCCTCCTTGGCACCGATCGTCGAGATGATCTGCGTCTCGGGGTCGAGCGTCACGCCGAAGCGCCGCTGGTAGAGCGCTGCGACGGCCTCGCGCAGCTTGGGGATGCCGCGCGAGGAGGAGTACCGGTGGTTGCGCTGGTTCTGCGCCGCCTCCGCGAGCTTGTCCACGGTGATCTGCGGGCTGGGCAGGTCCGGGTTGCCGAAGCCCAGGTCCACGACGTCCCGGCCGTCGCGACGCGCCGCGAGCTTGAGCGAGTCGATGATCGTGAAGACGTACGGCGGCAGGCCGGGGATGCGGCGGAACTCGATCTCACGGGGCATGCCGCCAGCCTATCGCCGGTGCTGCGTGCAGCGACCTGTGCGTCCAGCTAGATTGAAGAGATGACCAGCCCAGCGGACCACAGCCACGACGCAGTCCGGGAGCGGACCCACCGGGCCCTGCTCGTCGTCGACGTCCAGCCGACGTTCTGCGAGGGCGGGGCGCTGGCGGTCGAGGGCGGCAACGACGTCGCACAGGCCATCGCGCGCTACGTCGCCGATCACCGCGCCGACTACGACCTCCTCGTCACGACGCAGGACTGGCACATCGACCCTGGCGCACACTTCAGCGACACCCCCGACTTCGTCGACACGTGGCCGCCGCACGGCATCGCCGGCACGGCCGAGGCCGAGCTCCACCCGGCGCTCGCCGCGATCACCCCCGACGTGAGCGTGAAGAAGGGCGAGTACCAGGCCGCCTACTCCGGCTTCGAGGGGCACGACGCCGAGGACCGTCCGCTCGCGGACATCCTCCTCGACTCCGAGATCACGCGGGTCGACGTCGTCGGCATCGCCGAGTCCCACTGCGTCAAGGCCACGGCGCTCGACTCCCACGCCCTCGGGATCGCGACACGCGTCCTCACGGACCTCACCGTCCCCGTGTCGGCCGCGCTCGGGGCCGCGGCGCGGTCCGAGCTCGCCGCGGCCGGCGTGCACCTCGCCGACAGCCGGACGGTCTGACCGGCCGGCTGCCGCAGGCTCAGACCGACTGCAGCCGGGCGTACGCACCCTGGGCGGCGACGAGCTCGTCGTGCGAGCCGACCTCGACGACGTGACCGTCCTGCATGACGGCGATGCGGTCGGCACCGCGGATCGTGGACAGCCGGTGCGCGACGACGAACGTCGTGCGCCCGGCCATGAGGCGCTCGAGCGCCTCCTGCACGAGGCGCTCGGACGTCGGGTCGAGGGCGGACGTCGCCTCGTCGAGCACGAGGACGCGGGGGTTGCGAATGAGTGCGCGTGCGATCGCGATGCGCTGCCGCTGGCCGCCGGAGAGGCGTGAGCCCCGCTCGCCGATGACGGCGTCGAGGCCGCCCATCTCCTCGACGAAGCCGAGAGCGTTCGCGTCGTTCAGGGCTGCGGCCACCACCGCGTCGGGCAGGTCGTGGTTGCCATACGTGACGTTGTCCCGGACGGTGCCCTCGAAGAGGAGCGACTCCTGGGGGACGACAGCGATGTGCTTGCGGTAGGAGCGCAGGTCGAGGTCGGCCATGTCGTCGCCGTCGAGGACGATCCGGCCCGACGTCGGCCGGAGGAAACCGATGATCATGTTGAGCACGGTCGACTTCCCCGAGCCCGAGGGCCCGACGAGCGCGATGGTCTCCCCCGCCCGGACGTCGAGGGTCAGCGACGCGATCGCGGGTGCGGAGCCGTCGTCGTACTGGAATCCCACACCCTCGAAGCGCACGTCGCCGCGGACGTCGCCCACCTCGCGCTTGCCCGCGTTGCGCTCGAGGTCCTGCTCCGCGAGGACGTCACCCATGGAGCGGATCGACTCGAGCCCCTTGGTGATGATCGGGGCGAGGGTCATGAGCACGGTGACCGAGCCGGTGAGCTGCATGAAGTAGCTCGAGAGCATGACGACGTCGCCCGGGGTGAGGTCGAACCGACCGGTGTAGGCCGCCCAGGCCGCGCCGACGAGGCACGCGACGGACAGCAGCTGGAACGTGATCCACGCGAGGGCGCCGAACCGCCCGTTGAGCACGTCGAGACGGATGCCGGCCTCGCGGACGCCGACGAGCGTCGAGTCGAGCCGGTCGAGCTCCCTGCTCTCCAGCGCGTGCGCCCGTGTGATGGGGATGAGGTGCGTCATCTCGCTCACCCGGGCGGACATCGCCTCGATCTGCACGCGGAAGGCAGCGTTGCGGCTCGTCATCCGCTTGCGCATGACGACGATGAGACCGGCAGACGCGGGGACGGCGAGGAGGAACACGGGGAGGAACTCGGGGGTGCGGACCGCGGTGATGACGAGCGCACCGATGAGCGTGGTGATCGCGCCCATCGCCGAGTCGAAGGTCTGGCGCGAGGACTCGACGACGTTCTCGACGTCGCGGACGATCTTCGCCTGGAGGACGCCGGCGCTCATCCGCCGGTGGTAGCCGATGGACAGCTCCTGGAGCCGTCGTGCGAGCGACATGCGCAAGTTGGTCTCGACCGTGCGCACGGAGTGGCTGAGGAACCGCACGTAGAGGGAGGTCAGCGGGAGGTTCTGCGCGATGATCACGGTCATGAAGACGGCGATGAACCACAGCTCCGAGATGGGCCGCTGCTCGACGACGATGTCGATCACCTGAGCCGTGAGGACCGGCATCACCCAGACCGGGGAGTGCTTGATCGCGTAGGCGAGGGCGGCGCCGCCCATCCGCCAGCGCTGCTCGGAGAACAGGCGCAGCGTGGTCCGGACCGGGTGCGTGGGGTCGTACCAGTCCTCGAGAGCCTGGGGGGTGCGGGTCATGACGACCATTGTCGCCTCTGTCGAATCGATTCGACAAGAGGCATCTGAATCGATTCGACCGGTTCCGGTGCGCCGCGGCCACCCAGCCTGCGGCCCCTCAGCCCCGAGGAGCCCGCCCGGGCTTCGCCGCGAGCGCCGCCGCGTAGAGCTCGCGCTTGTGGATCCCGGCGATGCCGGCGACATCGGCGACGGCCTCCTTGAGCCGTTCGCCGCCGTCGACCCGGGCGAGGACCTCGGCGACGGCGTCCGGCGTGGACAACGCCTCCCGCGCCGGCGCTCCCGAGACGACGACCGAGATCTCCCCGCGGAGCTGCTCCCCCGCGGCGCGCTCGGCGAGCTCGGCGAGGCCACCTCGCAGGACCTCCTCGTACGTCTTGGTGAGCTCACGGCAGACCGCCGCCGGGCGGTCCGCCCCGAAGGCCTCAGCCATCGCCGCGAGCGTCTGGTCGATGCGGTGGGGCGACTCGAAGAAGACCATCGTGCGCCGCTCGTCCGCGAGCGCCTCGAACGCCCGCGCCCGCTCCCCCGGCTTGCGCGGCGGGAACCCCTCGAAGCAGAACCGGTCGGTCGGGAGCCCCGAGACGGCGAGCGCCGTGAGCACGGCGCTCGGCCCGGGAGCAGACGTCACCGTGAGGCCGCGCTCGATGGCCGCCGCGACCACGCGGTAGCCCGGGTCGGAGACGCTCGGCATGCCGGCGTCGGTGACGATGAGGACGGTGCCGCCCTGCTCGACGACGTCGAGCAGCTCACCGGCCCGGGCCGACTCGTTGTGCTCGTGATAGCTGACGACGCGGCCACCCATCTTCAGCTCGAGCCGGCCGACGAGGGCATGCAGGCGGCGTGTGTCCTCCGCGGCGACCACGTCCGCCTCGACGAGCAGGCGGCGCAGGCGCGGTGACGCATCCTCGACGTCCCCGATGGGTGTTGCTGCAAGGATCAGTCGGCCGGTCATGGGCCCTAGCCTGCCACGTCACCTACGATGTCGGACGTGAGTGCGACCGATGCGACACCCACCGACGTCACTGCCGACGCGGACGACTCTGCCGACCCGCCCACCGACTCGCCCGCCGACGCGTCGACGACCCACGAGCGTCTCCTCGGTGCCCTCTTCTCGTCCCGAGCGCTCGCCCTCGGATCGACCGATCGGGACCGCTTCTGGTCGTGGGTGGGTCCGGGGCTCGTCGCCCTCCTCGCCGCGCTCGTCCGCCTCGTCAACCTCGGTCACCCGAAGACCCTCGTCTTCGACGAGACCTACTACGTCAAGGGCGCGTACTCGCTCCTCACTCTCGGCTACGAGGCAGACTGGCCCGACGGGTCCGACCCCGCCTTCGAGAGCGGCGACCAGTCGGTCCACCTCACCACCGGCGACTACGTGGTCCACCCGCCCGTCGGCAAGTGGGTCATCGCGCTCGGGATGCGGCTCGCCGGGACGGAGAGCTCCTGGGGCTGGCGGCTCGCTCCCGCGATCCTCGGGGTCGTGGCGGTCTTCCTCCTCGCCCGCACCGCACGACGGATCTTCGGCTCGACCGCGATCGGCGTCGTCGTGGGCGGAATCTTCGCGATCGACGGCGCCGCGATCGTCCACGCGCGGACCGGACTGCTCGACAGCATCCTCATGTTCTGGGTGCTGGTCGCCTTCGCGTGCCTCGTGGTGGACCGCTCGTGGGCCCGGCGGCGGCTGGCCGAGCGCGCAGCGGCGGCGATCGACTCCGACGCCGGTCTCGGCCGGTTCGGCCCGTCCCTCGGGTGGCGCTGGTGGCGCTTCGCCGCAGCGGTCGCCCTCGGCCTCGCGTGCGGCACGAAGTGGTCCGGCCTCTACTTCGTCGCGGTCTTCGGCCTCATGTCGGTCTCGTGGGACGCCGCGGCGCGGCGTGCCGTCGGCGTGCGCTCGTGGGCGCTCGCCGCCCTCGTCAAGGACGCGCTCCCCGCGTTCGTCATCGTCCTCCCGACGGTCCTCACCACCTACCTCGCATCCTGGGCCGCGTGGTTCGCGAACTCCGAGTCGTACGACCGGACGTGGTGGGAGCTCCACCGGGGAACCTACCCGTCGTGGGTGCCGGACACGGTCGTCGGGTGGGGCGAGGCTCTGCGGTCCCTGTGGGAGTACCACAGGAGCATGTGGCGCTTCCACACCGGCCTGACCAAGGAGCACACCTACGAGGCGAACCCCTGGGGGTGGCTCCTCCAGCTGCGCCCGACGTCCTTCTACTGGCGCAAGACCGTCCTCGGCGAGGACGGCTGCACCGTGGACGAGTGCGCTCGCGCCGTGACGTCGCTGGGCAACCCGCTCGTCTGGTGGGTCGGCACCGCCGCGCTGCTCTTCGCCGTCTACGCGCTCCTGCGCCACCGTGACTGGCGTGCGGGTGCTGTCCTCTCCGGCGTCGTCGCCGGTTGGGTGCCGTGGCTCTTCATCGCCGAGCGCACCATCTTCACGTTCTACTCGATCGCCTTCGCCCCGTGGGTCTACCTCGCGGTGGGCTACCTCGTGGTCACCGGCTGGGAGCGGGTCGGCGACGATCCACGCGGCCGTCGCCTGGCCCGCTGGGCGACCGGGGTGCTCCTGGGGATCTTCGTCGCGGTGAGCGCGTTCTTCTACCCCGTCTGGACAGGCATGCAGATCCCGTACGAGTTCTGGCAGGCCCACATGTGGATCGGCACCTGGGTCTAGCGACAGCAGCCGGGCGCCAGCCTCCGGGTGACAGCCTCCGGGTGACAGCCACTGCGGGACAGCCTCCGGGCAGCGGCACGGACGCCGAAGGGCGGGACACCGTGAGGTGTCCCGCCCTTCGGCGTCGTGCGGTCCGTCGCGACCGCGATCAGTCCGGTTCAGCGGCGCTCAGCGTGCGGAGCGGAACTGCGCGGTGAGGGGGCACTGGAACGGGTCGCGCGCTGCGAGGCCGACGGTGTTGAGGTAGCGCACGACGATGCCGTACGACTCGACGAGCGTGGTCTCGGTGTACTTGATACCGCGCTCGGCGCAGAACTCCTTGACCATGGGTCGTACGGTCCGCAGCGCTGGGCTGGGCATGCTCGGGAAGAGGTGGTGCTCCACCTGGAAGTTCAGGCTTCCCATGAAGAGGTCGACGAGGCGTCCGCCGGTGATGTTGCGGCTCATGAGGACCTGGCGGCGCAGGAAGTCGATCTTGACGTCCGGTCCGACGATCGGCATGCCCTTGTGGTTGGGCGCGAACGATGCGCCCATGAGGAAGCCGAACATGCCGAGCTGCACGCCGAGGAACGCGAGACCGATCCCGACCGGCATGAGCAGGAAGACGGCCGTGACGTAGCCGACGAGGCGCACGCTGACGAAGGCGATCTCGACGGCGCGGCGCTTGACGGGAGCGCGGCCGAAGATCGTCTTGATGCCGTTCGCGTGAAGGTTGAGGCCCTCGAGGAGGAGGAGGGGGAAGAACCAGTAGCCCTGACGCGCCGCGAGCCAGGCCCAGACGCCCTTCTTGGGCTCGGTGATCGACTCGGTCTCCCAGGTGAGCACGCCGTTGAGCATGTCCGGGTCCGTGCCGATGACGTTGGGCTTGGAGTGGTGCTTGGAGTGCTTGTGCAGCCACCACCCGTAGCTCATGCCGCCGAAGAGGTTGGCGATGACGAGGCTGGCCCAGTCGTTCCACTGGCCGGACTTGAAGATCTGGCGGTGCGCGGCATCGTGGCCGAGGAAGGCGAACTGGGTGAAGAGGACCCCGAGCCACGCCGCGACGGCGAGCTGCCACCACGAGTCACCGAGGAGCACCATGGCTGCCACGGACGCACCGAGGAGACCCACGAGGAGCGCGAAGCGGCCCCAGTAGTAGGCGTAGCGCCGACGCATGAGCCCGGTCTCCTGGACGGTCCGCGTCAGGGCGGCGAAGTCGCTCACCTGCCGTTCGCGAACGGAGGTGGTTCCCTCGTGGTCCATCACCGCGCTGCTTGCCGTCATAACCGTCCGCTCTTCCTCGGGTGGATCGACGGGGGCGCCCGGCGACTCTCAACCACCCTAGGTTCGGGGCTTCCTCCCCGACAGGGGGACAACCCCCCTATCGGTGAGGAGGTCGTGTGCGCGAGCTACGAGACCGCGCGCTGCCGGTCGCCGTCCGGCCGGTCTACGGTGGTGCCATGAGCGTGGACCTCCTTGCCGACCTCGTCCGTCGTGCGACCGCCGAACCGCCGCTGGAGGGCCTTCGCGCGACAGCCGAGGTACGACGCGAGATGGACCGCCTGGAGGTCGTGCTCGTCCACCGGGCCCGCAACTCCGGGAGCACGTGGACACAGATCGCCGAGGCGCTGGGCGTCTCCAAGCAGGCCGTGCACCGCAAGCACGGCGGCAGGTCTCTGTTCGGCTCCGAGCAGTGAGCACGGTGGCCGGCGACAGCGACCTCGCTGATCGCCTGCGCGAGCGTCTCGGTCGTCGCCACCCGGTCGTGGCCGCGGCGACCGTCGCGGCCGGTGAGGTCAGGCTCGCGAGCATCGGGGCTCCCCTCGGCGCGGGCTTCGAGATCGGGTCGGTCTCGAAAGGGTTCACGGGGCTCCTGTACGCCGACGCCCTCGAGCGGGACGAGGTGAGCGCAGCCTCCGTGCTCGGGGATCTTCTCCCTCTCGGCGCGAGCCCCGCAGCGGGCATCGCGCTGAGCGACCTGAGCACCCACTGCTCCGGCCTGCCACGGCTGCCGCGGGGTGCTGTGTCCCTGCGCACGTACCGCGACCTGTGGTTCCACGGCGTCAACCCGTACGGCGAGGACCTGCATGAGCTCCTCGTGCAGGGTGCCGCGGTCCGGCTCGGCAGGCCGCGCCCCTCGTACTCCAACCTCGGCTTCGAGCTGCTCGGCCATGCCCTCGCCTCGGCGGCCGGGACCACGTACCGCGAGCTCCTGGCGACGCGCATCTGCGCTCCGCTCGGCCTCGCGAGCGTCTACGTCCCGTACACCCCGGACGACCTCCGCCCCGACGCGCTCGTCGGCACGAGCCGCTCCGGTCGGGTGCAGCAGGCCTGGACCGGCGAGGCGCTCGCCCCTGCGGGGGGCATCCGCGCGTCGATCGAGGACATGGCCCGCTTCACGCTCTCCCTGCTCGACGGTTCCGCCCCGGGGCGTGCGGCCCTCGACCCTGTCCGCTCCTTCGCCGGGCCGGCCGTCCGGATCGGCGCCGCCTGGATCACCGTCGAGCGTCGTGGTCTCCACGTGACGTGGCACAACGGAGGGACGGGCGGGTTCCGCTCGTGGCTCGGGATCGACCGGTCGGCAGGGACAGGGGTGGTCGTCCTGTCCGCGACCGCGCGCTCGGTCGACGGCGCGGGGTCCGCGATGCTAGCGGAGCTGACCGCGCGGTCCCGCTGAGACGCAGACGTCCTGCCGATACGACAGAGGCCCGGCCCCCTCTCGGGGACCGGGCCTCTCTCGTGCGGTGGAGCTAAGGAGATTCGAACTCCTGACCTCTTCGATGCGAACGAAGCGCGCTACCAGCTGCGCCATAGCCCCTCTGCACTGCATCTACTGCGTGCTCCACGGTGACCGGTGACCGGTCCCTGCGAAGCGATAACTAGGTTAGCACCGCCGAGGCGATGGTCCTACCCAGCCGGACGTGGGCGGTCGGGTCCGTCCGGGTGGACTACTCGCCGGCGGCGCGGCGGCGCGCGAGCACCGAGTTGAGGTTGACGCCGAGGCTGTCGACGCCTGGCTCGCCCTCGTGCTCCGGAGCTGCGGAGACCGCGGGAGCCGCGTGGTCCTCGGCGAGCTGTGCCCGACGCGCCTCGGTCACCTGCTGGAGCTCGGCCGTGAGCGGCGCGGGCTCCCACCGCGGGGCCGCGGACTTCATGGTGTACACCGGTCGCGGGACGGGGACGGGCTGCCACTCGGCGTCGTCCTCGGCGGACGCCGCGACGGATGCTGCGCCTGCAGGCTCGGGAGCGTCGGCGCTCTCCGCCGTCGCTCCGGCGGCACGACGGTCGGGCGTGTCACGCGGGGTGGACCGGCGGTCACCTCCGGCGCGCAGGATGGGCTCGGCCGTCGCAGGTTCGTCAGCGTCGGAGACCTGGACGTCGGACGACGCCGTGCCCGGACCCGCGACGGACCGCACCCGCGAGATGACCTGCGTGTGGGACTGCGAGGCGTGCACGGCGTGACCGGTGACGGCAGGACGCACAGCCGCTGCCGGACGGCCGGACGGGTGACGCACGGCACCGGGACGCGTGACGCGGATGTGCCCCGTCGCCGGGCGGGCGGCGCGACGCTCGTGCTCGCGCGCTTCCCACAGTGCGTCCGCCTTCTGGTTCCCGATGACCGCCTTGCGTCCGAGGACCAGGACGGTCCCGAGCAGGACGGCCGGGGCGAGGACGATCCACGGCCTGATGACGGAGAAGCCGGCGAGCGCACCAGCGACGACGCTGAGCACGAGGAGGACGGCGGTGAGCAGGGCTCTGCGCCGGGCTGCTGCCGCGCGGCGCGCGTGGAGCGCCTCGCGCACGGGAAGCGCCTGTGAGACCGGGGTGTGTGGTCGCTCCATGTCCTGCTCTCCTTCCGACTGGTGCTGCTGTTGCTGCGGCCTCGTGGTCATCCCGAGAGGCGGGGTCAAGAGCGGTGCTGCTGAGTTGCTCGACGACTGGCAGTCGCCGTGCGACGGGTGGGCGACAGCCATCGTCGCTGCCCGGCTGCCGATCCTCGGTCCCGGCGCGGACGCCGCAGCGACCGCGAGAACCCGGAGACGGCCTGAGAACCGGTCGTCGACCCGTGACTCCGCCATCTGCTGCCGCTGGCGGAGCCGGTGCGGGACCAGATAGGCCAACCACAGACCGACCACTGCCAGGACGACGATGCCGGCTGGTGAGTCCACTCCTCGACGGTAGGTGAGGCGACGGACCCTCCAGTGGACGCGCCACGGTGTGTCGAGGGTGCAAGTTACATCCCTGTGATTCTTCCACGTCGCGTCGCGCGCGCTACCGGTGTCTCGCCTCGCGCTATCGGTCCCCGCGCTCGAGGCTCGCGCGCCACCGTGCGAGCAGGCCGCCGGGCACCTCGTCGGACGTGATCGCGAAGGCCCGGTGGTCGCACCACGCCCCCTGGATGTGCAGGTAGGCCCGCCGGAGCCCTTCGTCGCGCAGCCCGAGCTTCTCCACGACGCGCAGGCTCGGGGCGTTCTCGGGACGGATGTTCACCTCGATCCGGTGCAGACCCAGCTCGAAGAAGCAGTAGTCGGCAGCCATCGCCACGGCGGTCGGGGTGATGCCACGACCGGCGGCGTGCTCGCTCACCCAGTACCCGATGCTCGCTGAGCACAGGGAGCCGTACGTGATCGAGGAGACGGTCAGCTGACCCACGAGCTCGCCGTCGAGCTCCACGGCGAACGGGAGGGTCGACCCGTCCCGTGCTGCGGCGGCGAGGATGCTCACGTACTCGGGGAAGCGGGGCGCGGGCGACGGGTGCGGAGCGGGCCGTCCGCGCCGGGGCGCACGCACCACCACCGCGGGCGACGGGAGCACGCCCGGCTCGATCTCCGGCGTCGTCGCCTCCCACCTGTCCAGCCACACCGAGTTCAGCGCGCGCAGGTGCAACCAGGCACGCTCGTCCGCGCGCGCGAGAGGCCGCAGGAGGAGCGTGCCGTTCGGCTGCTCGTCGAGCGTGTCGTCGCGCAAGGTCACCGGCCACCACGGAGAGCGGCTGAAGAGGCCCACTCTCAGCTCTCGAGCACGAGGCAGTGCACGCGGTCGCCGAAACGTACCTCGGTGTCCCCCTCGGCGACGACCGCGAGGGCGTTGGCCCCCGCGAGACCCGCCACCGAGAGCTCCTCGAGCCGCGTCGGGTCCCCGACGGGCGTCACGTGATAGCCCTCGTCCGGCGAGCCGACGAGGGTCGCGGGGACGAACTGGCGCACGCCCGCCGGGCTGCGCCACCCCACCGACGCGTGCGCCGCGACGGAGGGCCGGTAGATCTCGGTGTAGCCGGCCATGGCGCGCAACGCCGGACGCACGAAGACCTCGTAGGAGATCTGCGCCGCGACCGGGTGCCCCGGCAGCGAGAAGACGGGGATGGTGTCTCCGGGACGCTCGGGGCCGCCTCCGATGCCGGCGTAGAGGGTGCCGAAACCCTGGTTGCGCCCTGGAACCATCGCCACGTGGTCGAAGCGCACCGTGCCGAGCGGCGCCAGGACGTCCTTGAGCGTGTCGCGGGAGCCCTCGCTCAGACCACCGGTGGTGATGACGAGGTCCGCTCGGACCAGCTGGTCCTCGATCGCGTCGCGCAGCGCCGCCTGGTCGTCGCTCACGGGGGCGACCTGGATGGCGACGGCTCCGGTGTCCTGGACGGCGGTCCGCAGCGACGGTCCGTTCGCGTCGAAGACGCCGGGACGTGACGAGCCCGGCTGCACGAGCTCGTCACCCACCGGCAGGATGACCACCCGCGGCGCCGGGTGGACACGGATCCGCGCATAGCCGAGGCTCGCGGCGAACGCGAGCTGACGGGCGTCGAGCCGGGTGCCGGCGCCGAGCGCGACGTCCCCGGCCCGCACGTCCGCACCGGCCTGGCGCACGTTGGCACCGACGCCGAACGGAGAGCTCACACGAACCTTCGCCGCACCCCGGTCCGTCGCCCAGACGGGCACGAGGGCGTCCGCGCCGATCGGCATCGGGACGCCTGAGCCGACGAGGACGCTCTGCCCGGGGACGAGCCGGAACGGCTCGTCGGCGGCCGACCACACGTCGTGCACCACGGGCAGCGCCGTCGGGGTGGCGCTGCTCGCCCCGGCCACGTCCTGCGCGCGCACGGCGTACCCGTCACAGGTCGCGACCGGCCGCGACGGGATGTCCTCCGTGACGACGATGTCGGTCGCGAGGATGCACCCCGCGGCGTCCGTGAGCACCACGTCGAGTGCCGGCACCGGACGGGCGATCGCGAGGACCGCCGCCAGCTGGTCCTGGACGCTCCTCACGAGGACGCCGCCGCGCACCCGTCGACCGCGCCCAGGCCGCTCCGCCGCACCGCTCCGACCTGCCGTCCGCCTGCTCCGCCGCTCATGGGTCTCAGGCTAGTGCAGAACGTCTGCACACCCTCTTCATCGTGGCGATACACCGAGCGCACCGTTTCTTTGAGAGACTTTGACCATGAGCGGTCCACTTCAGCCTTACCCGGTCCACGACCCCCTCGACGCCGAGGAGGCGAAGATCGCTCTCCGTCGGGCGATCCGCAGCGCACGGGAGACGCGGAGCGAACGTCGTCGCACCGAGGCCGCACGGATGTTCGCCGACGTGGTGCTCACCATCCCCGAGGTGATCGGCGCACAGTGCGTGGGCCTCTACGCCTCGCGCCTCCACGAGCCTGGCACGATCCCGCTCATGGAGGAGCTCCGAGCGCTCGACAAGCGCATCCTCCTGCCCGTCCTCGGTGCCGGGCTCCAGCGCAACTGGGCCGAGTACGCCGGCCCCGAGGATCTCCTGCAGCGCGCCCCCGGCCGCCCTCCCGAACCCAGCACACCCTCGCTCGGCCCGGAGGCTCTCGAGCTCGCCGACGTCGTCATCGCGCCCGCGCTCGCCGTCGACTCCTCGGGGAACCGCCTCGGACAGGGCGGCGGGTGGTACGACCGCGCCCTCGCCCACACCCGTCCAGGCGTCAAGGTCATCGCGCTCGTCTTCCCCGAGGAGATCTACGACGCAGCGGTCCGTCCCCTCCCGCAGCAGGCGCACGACCGGCCGGTCCACGGCGTGGCGACCCCGCACGAGTGGTACCTGCTCACGGCTTGAGGGTGAGCTCGTCCGCTCCTGCGGCCGTCACCGCGTCGGCGGTGAACGGCCAGGCGTAGGACTCCCCCGCCGCCCACGTCTCGAGCTGGTCGTCGTAGTGGGCGCTGGCCGGGTGGCCGGACACTCCCGTCACGACGACCCACGTGGAGAGATCGAGGTCCGCCAGGTCGACGACCATGCGCATCGACGGACCTGTCGTCACGTCGAAGGAGCCCGAGGCGGCGTCCCACCCGGTCGCGTTGACGATCGACGAGCCGCCGCCCATCTCGACCGGGGACGGGTTGACGACCCGGCGCACCACACCGGGCACCGAGTCCCCGCCGAGCACCGGGTGCTCGAGCCTGAGCTGGTGCAGCTTGCCCCACTGCCACTCGTCCGCCGTGCGTCCGAGGGACATCGTCAGCGACTCGCGCGCCTTGACCAGCGCCTGGGTGAGGACCTCGTCGCGGGTCTCGACGACGTTGACGGTCGTGCGGTCGTCCCACCACACGCTCGTCGGGTCCGCGAGCTGGGTGCGGACGACCTCGAGCCACCGGCTGCCACCCGTCGGGGAGGCCTCGTCAGGGAGCTCGTCGTCGAACGTCAGGGCGAGGACCTCGACCCATACCGCCGAGAAGTAGGCGGCCGCTGCCGAGTCTGCGGTCTGCTGGTAGTCCCAGTCGACGAGGAGGTCCTGACCGTCGCGGTCGAACGTGTTCGTGATGTCCTGCTCCAGCAGGGTCGGGACGAGCATCTCGGCGTAGGGGTTGTACGTGTCGCTCTGGATGCGTGCCATCGTCGCGACGCTGATCTTGCGGTTGCGGTCGATGTCCTCCTGGAGCATCTCCCGGATGCGCTCGGACCGGTATCCGTAGTCCCAGTCGAGCGCGAGGAAGGGGCCGGCACCGGCCGGGCCGACGGCCTGGTTCGCAGCGACGATGAAGCCCTCGGCCGGGTCGAGCGCCGACGGCATGACGGCGGGGTCGACGTAGCCCTGCCAGTCGTAGCGGCTGTCCCACCCGGGGCGGGGCCACGTGCCGTCGGACGGCACCGGACCTGACACGGCTGCCCGGATCGGGATCTTTCCGGGCGCCTGGTAGCCGATGTGGCCGTCGACGGTGGCGAAGATGATGTTCTGCGAGGGGACGTCGAACTTCTGTGCGGCCGTGCGCACGTCGTCGGGGGTCGCGGCCAGGTTCATCGCGAAGATCGCCTCGGCCGTGTACCCGGGCGTGAGCGCGGTCCACCCCAGCGCGACCTCGAACGTCGTCTCGGCCTCAGCCGACAGCGCGTCTCCGGTGCTCTCGATGAGCGGGACCTCGACAGGCGTCCGCTCGGCGCCGGGAAGGGAGAGGACGTCGGAGATCAGCGGTCCGTGCTCCGTCGAGCGAACCTCGATCTGGATGTCGTCGCCACCGTTGACCTTGATCGTCTCCGTGCGGCTGGTGAACGGGACCTGCTCGCCGTCGCGCTCGTACGTCTCTCCCGTGGTGCGCTCGAGGAAGAAGTCGGTGACGTCGGCGCCGAGGTTGGTGATCCCCCAGGCGAGCGAGGCGTTGTGTCCGATGATGACTCCGGGGAAGCCGGCGAACGAGAAGCCGCTCACCTCGAAGGCGCACTCCGGGCTCACCTCTGTGCAGTGCAGCCCGACCTGGGCCCAGATGCTCGGGGCGCCGAGGGAGAGGTGCGGGTCGTTCGCGAGGAGCGGGCTCCCCGTGTCGGTGAGCGCGCCCGAGACCACCCAGGAGTTCGAGCCGATGCCCTCCCCCTCGCCGACGAGCACGGGAACGGCGTCGATGGCCGCTGCAGCGGCGTCGACGGCCTCGCCGAACGCCTCCTCGGCGGGATCGAGCGGGCTGGGGGTCCCGAGCGGGGCGCTCGTCTCGGTCACGGAGTCTGCGTCAGGGGCTGTGGTGCTGGGTGTCGACCGTCGCTCGCGGGAGCCTCCCGAGCTGCTCTCGGACTCGGCCTCCTCGGCAGCCTGCTGGGCTGCGGCCTCGTCGGCCAGCCGCTGCGCCTCGGCTGCGGCCGCTGCGTCGACGGCTGCCTGGTTGGCTGCCGCGGTCGGCTCGTCGAGGATCGGCGGGTTGATCTCTTGCGGGTAGGCAGGGAAGAGCTGGTTGACGCGCGCGACGTCCCCGACGCTCGCGTAGGCCTGGGCCCGGCCGAGCTCGGCGTCGTAGTTCCCGCGCATGTCCCACGCCATCGCCTTGAGCCAGGCGAGCGAGTCCACCGGGTCCCAGCGCTCCGGCGCCTCCACCGTCACCTGGGTGCCGAGGACCGTGTACTCGACAGCCGTCGAGGAGGTGCTCCGCCCCTCGAGGTAGGCGTTGACGCCGTCGGCGTAGGCCGTGAGGTAGGCGCGCGTCTGCGGGTCGAGAATGGCCCACTCGGCCTCGGCGACACCGCGCCAGCCGAGCGTCCGGACGACCTTGTCGGCCGCGATCGCGTCCGGGTCGTCGCCGACGAGCTCTGCGAGCCGACCCGACGTCACGTGCCGTCGGTAGTCCATCTCGAAGAAGCGGTCCTGCGCCTGGACATAGCCCTGGGCCATGAAGAGGTCGGCCGACGTCGAGGCGTAGATGTGCGGGATGCCCTGCGCGTCGCGGACCACGCGGACGTCTTCGCCGAGGCCGGGCACGGTGGTCTCACCGCTCGTGCGCGGGAGGGGCTGGCGGGTGACCACCACGACGGCGACCACCGCCGCGATCAGCGCGAGGACGACGACGGCCGCCACTCCGGCGAGAGAGCGGCGCAGGATGAGATGGCGACGGGACACGCTGCGAGACTACTGGTCCTGGCGTCCAAGTGCGCACAGGCCCGGACCGGATGGTCGCTGTGTGACGCTCGCGGCACCCGCTTCCGCGGGAGTCCGCCCGGCCGTATGATTGGCACTCTGTTGTCGCGAGTGCCAGTCCTGGTGCGGTCCCACCAGGTCCCGTCCCCGAACACGCGGTGCGCTCCGACCCCTACCGGTTCCGAGGAGATTCGTTGCCTCTCTACGCCTATACCTGCACGGCGTGCAGCCACAGCTTCGACATCCAGCAGTCGTTCACGGACGACTCGCTGACGGTGTGCCCCGAGTGCGCAGGCCTCCTGCGCAAGGTGTTCTCACCGGTCGGCGTCGTGTTCAAGGGCTCCGGCTTCTACCGCACGGACAACAAGGCCACGAAGAAGGGCTCCGGCTCCTCGTCCGCGTCGAAGGACGCGGCCGGTTCCAGCTCGAACGAGTCGTCCTCGTCCGAGTCGGGCGCTCCGAGCACCTCGGGCTCCAAGGACTCGTCCGGGTCCGGGTCGAGCTCCGGGTCCTCCGCGAGCGGATCCTCCGGCTCCTCGGGGAGCGGGTCCTCGACCTCTGGATCGTCGAGCTCCGGGTCCTCGAGCTCCGGGTCCTCCTCCTCCAAGCCCGCTGCAGCCGCCACGACGTGATCGCCTAGCCTCTCGTTCCCGACACTCGAGGGGCCCTCGCTCTCCTCGCGCGAGAGAGCCTGTCCACAGGGTGGGACGACGCGTCGCCCCACCCTGTGGAGCGTGCGCTCCGTCCACCGTCGACCGACGCGCACCTAGCGTGCGGGGATGACCACCTCCACACGCAGCCGCACGGACCCGCGCACCGCCGTCGCGCCGCCGGCTCCCCCTCGTGTCCGGCGGCGCCTGCGCGCGATGGCATGGCGGGCGCGGTTCGCTCTCGCCGCGCTCGCGCTCGGCGCAGCGGCCACCGTCACGGTCCACCAGCTGAGCCCACCCCGCCCAGCCAGCGTCTCGATGGTCGTCGCCGACCGGGCGCTGTCGGCGGGCACAGCGCTCACAGCCGCAGACGTCCGCGTGGTGTCCGTGCCGCCGGGTTCCCTCCCTCCTGACGCTCTGCGCGAGGTCGGCGACGTGGTCGGGCGGACCGTCGCCGTGAACGTCACGCCGGGCACCGTCGTCAGCGCGCCCGTGCTCAGCACCGACCTGGCAGCGCAAGCCCCGCCCGGGACGGTCATCGCCGCGGTGCGGCTCGCAGAGCCCGCGCTGGCCGACCTCCTCGAGCCGGGCATGCGCGTCGACCTGCTGGCACCCTCGACACAGCACCCGGAGACCGGGACGTCGTCCGAGGTTCCTGGTCAACCGGTCCCGGGGACCTATCTCGCGCGGAGCGCGGTCGTCCAGCCCGTCCCCCGCTCCGGGTCGGAGGCCCAGGGAGACGGCCTGCTCTCGCTCGACACCGCAGAATCGGGAGGAACCGGAGATCTCATGCTCGTCGCGGTCACACCGGACGAAGCGGCCTCCCTTGCTAACATGGCTGGCTGGAGTGCGATCAGCGCAGTCCTGGTCCACTGAACCGAGCGTCGCCACGCAGCACCGCGGCAGTCGGGATCGTCCGGTCGCCTGCCGCGTGCTGCACGCCGCTCCTCGCCATCCAGAAAGAGGACATCCATGAAGAACGTGCTCAACGGCTTCAAAGAGTTCATCATGCGTGGCAACGTCATCGACCTCGCCGTCGCAGTCGTCATCGGCAGCGCGTTCGCGGTCGTCGTCAAGAGCCTGGTCGACGGCTTCATCACTCCGCTCGTCGCGGCAGTGTTCAGCAAGCCGAACCTTCGCAGCACCATGACGTTCGAGATCAACGACGCAATCTTCAGCTTCGGCCTGATCCTCGACGCGATCATCAACTTCCTCTTCGTCGCCGCAGCGATCTACTTCTTCATCATCGTCCCGATCAACCACCTCCAGAGCCTGCGCAAGCGGGGTCTCGTCGAGGAGCCGGAGTCGCCGCCCGAGGACGTCCTCCTGCTCCAGCAGATCCGCGACCTCCTTCAGGCACAGAGCGGTGGCGGCTCGCCGTACCCGGCCACAAGCCCGAAGACCCCGCCGGCCGGACCCTCGGCGCCGCCGGCTCCGCCCGCGCCGCCGGTCGGCTACTGAGCACCGAGCCCCACCACGCAGCACCAGCACCAGCACGAACCGCAGACGACTGCAGGGGGTGAGCCCGTCATGGGCTCACCCCTGTCT